>JBFFCW010000220.1:0-6753 GCA_041559695.1 Desulfobacterales bacterium | reverse complement strand
GCAAAGCGAGCCCGATAGGCACCACTGAATTTTTTTTTTAAACCGCAGACGCACGCAGACAAGGCGGATATAATTTTTGCCCTGGACGACCTGTCCATGGCAAAACGGCATGCCCTTCGGGCAAAAAAACAAAAGATGTGGATTTATCCTTACGGTAGTAGGTAACCTTTGATGTGTTTAACCCAGAAGTGTTTTTTACCGCCACGCGATGTACGGTTTTTGTCCGGGCGGGATCGCCCGGACAAAAGATCTGCGTCCGTCTGCGTGGGTCTGCGGTTAACTTAAACAATTTTCAGGCTCAGCCGGCGGTCAGCTAACCGGATGTTCGCATCTTTTTGGCGTAAGTTGCAGCGGCGATGCCGGCGACGCAGCCTTCACCCACTGCTTTTGCCATCTGCCAGGGGGGGCCACAGATATCACCGGCAGCATAAACCCCCGGCACATTTGTTTCCATTTTTTTGTTGGTTTCAATATATTTCATTTCATCGTCAAATTGTATCCCGATATGCCCGGCCAGTTCCAAAACGCCCCTGGCACCCAGCTCAATAAAAACACCTGCCGCCGGTATTCTTGACCCGTCCTCCAAAACAATCTCCTCAACAGCGGTATCACCGGATATTTTTTTTACTTTTGCATTTTCATGAATTACCACATTGCTTTTTTTGAGCTCTGCGGCCAGGGTACCCGTAACATCCAACTTGTCATAGATCAGGTTTACGGTTTTGGCATAGTCCAGCAGTGTGAGTGCGCCGCCAACCGCAGCACTCGCACCGCCCACCACAGCAACATTCTCATCTTTAAAGAAATTGGCATCGCATTCCACACAATAGCTGACACCGCGGCCCAGAAAATCTTTTTCCCCGGAAACGCCCAGTTTGTTGCGGGCCGTACCGGTGGCCACGATAAGGGCGCTGCAGGTCAGCTGTGTTCCACTTTCGGAAATAATTTTAAACTGCTGTCCATCAGGCAATATGTTTAATACATCTTCGTCGAGTAAATCGGCACCAAAATTAGCCGCCTGCTGTCGGCCGATATTCAGCATTTCCTCACCGGTGACATTGAAAATGCAGCAAAAATTTTCAACATGGGCATGAAACAGGCTGCTTTTGGTCTCCTTGCCCAATACCAGCACGGAAACTTTTTTACGGGCTGCATGAATCGCCGCCTGCAGCCCGGCCGGTCCGGTACCTAAAATAATGACGTCGTAGTCTTTTTTTTCCGACATAGGTCGCTCCTAATCAAAGGTTCAAAAGTTCAGAGAACTTGTTAGATTCGTTTTATTGGTTTCATTGGTTGGATTGGTTGGCTTAAAACCGAACCAATTGAACGAATTAAACCAATCAAACCCATTAAACAGCTGGAACCCCAGCCGACTTGCTGACACCTATTTATTTAGTTGTTTTAAGGCCTTGGCGGCCAGCATTTTCTTCTTTATGCGCGGCGGATACAGCTTCTCAACTTTGCTGGTCTTATCGTCAAAGCGGTTGATATAAAGCCGACGAATGGGGCTTCCGTAAACACTGATCATAATGGTTGTGCCGTCAACCGGATTGCCCGTTTGATGAATGCCTTCATTTAGCGGGCGTGTCAGTTCAATTTCTCCGGGCTGCAAACAAACAGGGGCCGCCTGTAATAATTGGGCATAGCCTTCAAGTGCACCGTCGTCTTCGCGTACGTAGCGGATAACCCCCAGTTCTCCGACCGCTGCGCCCGAGACACCCCAGGAAGAATGATCATGAATCGGGGTATAATCCCCGGGACCGTATAAAAACATGCGAAGGGAAAAAAGCCGCCTGGGATTCAAATACAGCAGAATTTCATCATCGATCATCCGGGCCTGGCGAAGATCCGGATAGGGGCTGCCGGCTTTGATGTTTCTCAAAAGTTTTACGAATACCGCTTGATTCCGCAGAAAACCCGGCAACTCGTTTTGAAAAAATTCCATGCGCGCCGCATCCCCGGAAATCCCTTCAACGGATTCGGACCAGCGATTGCAAATTTCCAGCAGGTGTTCAGGCGGTTTGGGTGGTTTCGGCATCGAGTGGTCTCCTTAATTTAGCGCTCACCGCAGAGACGCAGAGATCGCAGAGTTATTTTTCTTTTTGCTTTCCGCTGAGAGGGCGGAAAGCAAAAAAGCAATCTGTCTTTAGCAAGTATCAGATACATAACAAAACGCACACTTTTAACAGCATTTATAAGACCGTATGGGCTGAATTCTGAGTTTTGGGATTTAAATTATATTTGCCCGCAGGGCTGAGCGGTTTTGCCTTGTCGGCGTCTCAGCGACAAGGCAAAAAAACTTTCTCTCTGCGCCCTCTGCGTCTCTGCGGTGGATAAATATCAATCAACGTTCTCCAATCTGACATACTGGTCATAATACGCGGCGCCCGAGCCGATGTCGGTTAACTGGGCCGCAATCAGCTGATTGACACCGCCGCCCTGACTGATCCAATCCCCCCGGCGATAGATGACAACATCCGGATGAAGATCCGGCAGCGTCTGCACGCTGACTTTCAACCGCGCCAACGGTGACACCAGCTCCACGGGTTTTTCCAGGTTCAGATTTTCAAGGCAGAGACTATCCGGCGCCACCCACACAACCGGCGGTTGTTTTTGATCCTCGGGCAGTATCTGGGAATGGATGGCTTTGCGGCGCACCAGGGTTAACAGGCGCAACGGGAATTCTGCCGGAGGTTCCGGTTCGGCGTGCAGCAAATAGGGAAAACGGTATTTGCCGTCCTGATGCGCAAACCGCAGGCCGGCATAGGCGATTTCCGGGCGATTGGAGCGAACACAATTACATTTTCGAATCTCCTCAAGCGATGCGGCCAAATATGGTGAATCCAGAGCGGCCCTCAGGCAGCCTTCTGCGCTCGGCAGGTCAACCGGCGGATCGAGGCGTCTGGCAATTTCTGTAAGAATCCAATAATCGTTTCTGGCCTCGCCGGGAGCAGGCAGCACGGGACATACGTATTGAACCTGCTCATGCAGATAAGAGCCGATAATGTCTTCCTGCTCCAGGATAAGCGTGCTGGGCAGCACCAGATCGGCCCGCTGGGCCGTATCATTCATAAAGGCATCGACCACAACCTTAAAATCAACCCTGGCGAACGCTTTGATGAGTTGCTGCGAGTCCGGCGCCTGGTTAATGACATTGGCGCCGTTGATCCAGATCATCTCAATCGGCGGGTTTCCCGCCACCAGGATCTCCCGGCCGATTACCGGAAACTGAAAAGAACGACGCGGCAGTTTTTCCAACTCCCGCGTCCATTTCAGATTCAGGTTGCGATAGGAATGCAGCTGGAAATAGCTGCCGCCCCCCGATCGCCCGATATTGCCGGAGATCAAGGCCAGCGCGTTGATAAACCTCACATTTTCGCCGCCATATCGGTAGCGCTGCAAGCCGGCGCTGATCAGGGTGGCCACCGGATCTTTTTGCGCATAGCAGGCGTAGATCTGCTGAAGATCTGCTTCGGACACATCACAGGCTGCAAGCAATGTGCCCATCGGCTGGGTTTCGATCAAAGCCAAAAACTTCTCCGGAGCTCGCGTGTTGCTTAAAGTATTTTGTTCAATCACCTCGTTTTGGATCAACAACTGCAGGACGGCTGCTGCCAGAAATCGATCCGTGCCGGGCCGGATACGAATGTGCCCGTCGGAATAGGTGCGATTGCCGTCCCCTCCCGGGGAGATGGTAAGCACCCGGGTGCCGTTTTTCCGGGCTCGTTTGACCAGCGCGGCCGTATGAACCGAGCTGCGCGAAAAATCCTTGCCCCAGTTGACGATTCGGGAGGCATGGATCAGGTCGTTGATATCATTGTTTTCCCGCGAGCCGAAATCATGTACACCGGCCATATAACCGGCGGCATCACAAAGGGACCCTCTCACCCGGCTGGCCCCCAGTCTGGAAAAAAGAAGTGTGGTGGCTTCTTTTAAAACGCCTTTGGCACCCTCGTTATGGATATGCAGAATGGCCGTGGGGCGAAAACGCAAATTCTGGATCTTGGCGGCACACAGATCGAGTGCCGAGTCCCAGCTGATGGTTTGCCAACCGGATTTGGTTTGCAATTGTGGCTGGGTAATCCGATGGGGGCTCTGGACCCTTCTGACATGATCCTTAAGTTTAGCGCAGGTAAACCCGGAGGTGAACGGATTGTCGGGATTGCCCTCGATCTTCACCGCGCCATCCGCCGTGCAGCTTACGACGATAGAACAGGCGTCGGGACAATCCATGGTACAGGCAGTGATTGTTTTTTCTTTTTTTTCATTCATTATCCGTAACTTAAGCAGCATAAAAAATTTAGTCAAGAACAGGGTGGATTGGAAATAGGCGTGGTAATGCGGATGACGCCTGCCGTCAAATGACAAATTTTTTAGGTGGAATCGGCGTGGTGAAACAGTAACGCGGGTCATTTGATTGCTTCGCGGTAACGACAATCAATCTTAAAATCATATTTATTATTGAAAATCTTACATTGACATTTCAATTTTCAAGGCTCTCGTTCATCCCCATGGAGACCATCGCAGCCCGGGTAGAGGACATGTCGAAATCAACTTGAATAAGAGTCAAACGAAGAATTGGCCCTTCTGTATTTGGGCTTACCGAATTTTATGAGACCCAAATTCGTTCCTTAAATCAGAATCCAATCGATAAAATATCAAAATAGGCTCCGATCATTACAACGGAGATATTTGCATTTGTATACTTTGATAAAAGGTACAGCTTTCCCTGAGCGGGTTGAGTCGTTCAAGTGACAATTCGGATGCGCTCATCCCCCTGTCGTAGGCGAGTGAGACATACGCACTGATTCCATTGCCTCTCAACCACCCGTGATGCAGTTAAGAACTTCAGAAGCAGTTCGGGGACGCCTATCCAGCCGAATTAAAAACCGAAAATCCAGACATCCAAATGTTGCGGAAGACCCCTGTCCCGGGATTCAATTAATAAAAAAATATCGATATTTTTTTCTTTTAGATATTTTTTTCTTGACAAATTTACTTTTTAGGTATTATTTGCCTTTTTTATATCGTAATAGATAAATCTGGGGCGATCATGGACAAACCGTATCTTGACAAATTGGACAATGAGATCATCCGGCTGTTAACCGAAAACGGGAGAATCCCTGTAGGTGAAATGGCAAAAAAGCTCGATGTAACATCCCCGACCATACGCAGCAGGATAAAAAATCTGGAAAAAAAAGGCCTTTTCAAGGTTTCCGGTATTATTGACCCAAACCAACATCCTCAAATGATAACGGCCCTGGTAGCGATGAGTATCCGGTCGCATGGCAAAATGGATCAAATATTGGAAAAAATCGCCCGCCTGCCCAATGTGGTCTGGGCAGGAGTCAGCACCGGGCGCTACGATATTATCGCAGAGGTTGTTTGTGTAAGGGGAAAGGACGAATTATATCGATTTACCACGAATACGATTCTCAAAATTGGAAATGTGGTTAGAAGTGAAACATTTATTATTATGAAATCCAGAGATAACTGGCTATGCCTGCCCAAAAGCGTGGAGAAAATCTAATCGAGAAATCGTGAGATTACTTTTCAGTTTCAATTTAGCTGAAATGTGAATTGGCCATTAATAATCAATTCTCAAAGGGAATATGGCGATGAGAAAATTAATTATCCCAATTCAATTTATCATGGTTATGGGATGCCTTGCTTTTAATGGTTATGCTGAACAACCCAAGGAAAGGATCACCAATAGCCTGGGGATGGAGTTTGTTCTTATAAAACCCGGCAAATTTATGATGGGAAGCCCGGAAGATGAACCCGGCAGGTATAGCGGAGAAAGGTTACACGCGGTCAACTTGACAAATCCCTTCTATATGCAGACCACCGAAGTAACCCAGGCACAATGGAAAGCCTTAATGGGCAAAAATCCTGCCAGTCATAAAAGATGTGGGGACACGTGCCCGGTGGAACAGATTTCCTGGGAAGATGCGCAACAATTTATTCAGAAGCTCAACCAGAAAGAAGGCACCGACAAGTACAGGCTTCCAACCGAGGCCGAATGGGAATATGCCTGCCGGGCGGGAAGCACAACCGCTTTTCCCAACGGCGGCATCACAACACTCCAGTGTGGTGTTGACGACAACCTGGATGCCATCGGCTGGTATTGCGGGAACTCGCAAAACCTGATTAAGCCGGTGGCTGGGAAAAAACCCAATGCCTGGGGGCTCTATGACATGCTCGGCAATGTCCAGGAGTGGTGCCAGGACTGGTTTGGGGCCTACCCGGACGATGAAGTGATCAATCCGAAAGGGCCCAAGAAGGGCTCCTACCGAGCTATGAGAGGCGGCGTCTGGTACAGCCCGGCGCGCGATGCCCGGTGTGCGAGCCGCTTTGGGAGTCCCCCTCATTACAGGTTCCAACATATCGGCTTCAGGCTTTGCATGACGCCGTGAATTATTGCATGTAGGCAATCAACAAGGGCTTTCGGTTTTAAAGGAAGATTAACCAATAGCGGTTGAACACCAAAAACAACAAGGAAAATGGAGGAAAAAAATGAAAAAGGTTAAAGTATTTACGATTTTTGTTTCATTGGCTATTTTTTTCGCTTTTTTGGGAATCGCCTCAGCAGGAACCCTTGACGAAATTTTAAAAAGAGGAGAGATCCGTATCGCCTGTCAAACCCAGGGTGCACCGTTCAGTTTTGTGGATAAAAACGGCAAGCGAACCGGTAGTTCTGTAGAAATTTGTAATATGATTGCCAAAGAGATGGGCGTCAAGGCTAAGTACCTC
>JBFFCW010000219.1:0-6754 GCA_041559695.1 Desulfobacterales bacterium | reverse complement strand
ACTATAACGGCCATGTGGCGCTGGTTGATGAAAAGGGAACCATTCTGGCGAGCCCCGATCAATCGGCACTGTTTACCCATTTAAAATCGACTGATCCCCAACTGTTCGAAGACATTTATACCAACATCGATGGGATGACAGTCTTCGAAAAGGATGAAGAAAAACGGTATGCATTTTATTATACCTCGCCGGTAATGGAGTGGAAGCTGGCCGCAGTTGTTCCCATCGCCGAAATCAACAAAGTGATCTGGATATTTGTTTTTAAAATCCTGGCAGCGCTGTTTTTTGCGCTTTTGCTGCTCAGCGTGCTGACGATGATGGGCCTGCAGAGTTTTGTGATAAAGCCATTGAAAACGCTCAACGCGGGAACCGATCACATCAAACAGACCGGTGAACTCGATTACCAGATTGAAATGAAATCCGCCGATGAGATCGGCAGCCTGGCGCAGTCCTTTAACGAGATGATCAATTCCATCGATGAGGCGGAATCCGCGCTGAAAGCATCGGAAGCCGAACTCAAGAAGCACCGCGACAACCTCGAAGACCTCGTCGCAGAGCGCACGGCCGAATTAAAGGAAAAGCAGAATGCCCTTCGCAAGCAAAAGGATTTCATCGAGACTGTCATCAACAGCATACCGGATTCCATTTCGATCATCGAAATAGACAGCGGCCGGATTATCGACTCCAACGAAGCCTTTTTGGCTGATGTTGGATTGCCCCGCAGCCAGGTTGTCGGCCAGTTGTGTTATGAGTTGACCCACAGCCTTTCAGACATGTGTGCGCCGCCCTATCACGACTGCCCCATGTTCAAAACCAAAGAGACCGGCAACGTATGCACCGTCGAACACATCCACCAAAGCGCTGATGGTCATAAGGTCATTGTGGAGGTATCGACTTTTCCGATTAAGGACGAAAACGGCGCTTTCAGCCAGGTGGTTCACGTCGCCCACGACATCACCGAGCGTAAACAGGCCGAAGAGGACATCAAAAATTCTGAACAGCGTCTATCTCAGATCATCAACTTTCTGCCGGACCCAACTTTTGTCGTCGATAATGCCGGTATGGTGCTCACCTGGAACCAGGCCATGGAAAAACTTTCCGGCATTAAAGCCGCTGATATGGTGGGCAAAGGCAACTTTGAACATGCCCTGCCCTTTTACGGCGAAAGACGGCCAATTCTGATCGATCTGGTTAAAAACTGGGATGCGGAATATGAAAAAAAATATCTTTCAGTCGAAAAAGATGGCGAGAACCTCATTTCTGAATCCTACCACCCCAGTCTGGGAGGAAAAGAAATATATCTGCACGCCACGGCGGGTCTGATTTATGACGCCGCAGGCGAGGTGGCCGGTGCCATCGAGTCGCTGCGTGATATCACCGAAAAAAAGAAGGCCGACGACATCATTCGTGAAAGTGAGGAGCGGTTGAGCAACATTTTAAAAACCACCAACGAGGGCTTCTGGCTCATCGACACCGAGGATATCACGCTGGATGTCAATGATGCCATGTGTGAAATCCTGCAGCGGCCACGCGAAGAAGTCGTTGGCAAAAGTATCAATGACTTTCTGGATGATAAAAACATTAAACTCGTTCGTGAACAGGAAAAAATACGCGGCGAGGGCGACAAGGGCTTATATGAGATTTCGCTATCACGTGCGGATGGGGCCACTGTCCCCTGCCTGGTCAATGCCGCTCCCCTTTTGGATGCAGGCGGCAATAAGATCGGCTCCTTCGGCATGTTCACCGACATCACCGAACGCAAGCAGATGGAAGATGAACTCATCGACGCCAAACGCACCGCTATTGAGGCCAACAAGGCCAAAGGTGATTTTTTGGCCAACATGAGCCACGAGATCCGCACCCCCATGAATGCGGTCATCGGTATGACCCATCTGGCGTTGAAAACAGAGCTGACACCCAAGCAGCAGGATTATTTGCACAAGATCCACTCATCGGCCAATTCCCTGCTGGGTATTATCAACGACATTTTAGACTTTTCCAAAATCGAAGCCGGCAAAATGGACATGGAGGTGGTGGATTTTAATCTGGATGATGTGCTGGAGAATCTGGCCAATCTGGTCATGGTTAAAGCGCAGGAAAAAGAGGCGCTGGAAGTTCTTTTTGCAACGGCTCAGAACGTGCCGCGCTTTTTAGTGGGCGATCCCTTGCGCCTGGGGCAGGTGCTCATTAATCTGGCCAATAATGCCGTCAAATTTACCGATGCGGGCGAAATTGTGGTTTCCACCGAACTGGTGAAGAAAAGTGCAGACCGGATATCCTTAAAATTTTCGGTCAGCGATACCGGGATCGGACTTACCGATGAGCAGGTCGGCAAGCTTTTTCAGTCCTTCAGCCAGGCCGACACCTCTACCACCCGCAAATATGGCGGCACGGGACTGGGCCTGACGATCAGCAAACGGCTGGTGGAGATGATGGACGGGGAGATCTGGGTGGACAGCGAGCCCGGACAGGGCAGTACCTTCAAATTCACGGCCACCTTTAGCCCGGGGCGTGAAGAAGTGAAAAAACGCTTTGCCCCCTCACGTGATCTGCGTGGCATGAAAGTTCTGGTGGTGGATGACAGTCCCACTTCCAGAGAAATCTTGCGCGATATGATGGCGTCCTTTTCTTTTGAGGTCACCCTGGCGGCAACCGGTCAGGAGGGTATTGCCAAAATTGAAAAAGCAGACAGAAATAACCCTTTTGAGATGGTAATCATGGACTGGAAAATGCCGGGAATGGACGGCATCGAAGCCTCCCGGCGCATCAAGGAACATCCCGGGCTAGGCCATGTCCCCCATATCGTTATGGTGACCGCCTACGGCCGTGAAGAGGTCATGCGAAATGCCGAAAAGATCGGCCTCGATGGTTTATTGCTCAAGCCGGTCAGCCCTTCGGTCCTTTTTGACACCATCATTCAGGCACACGGTAAAGAAGTGACGGATACGTCACGAATAACGCAAGGTCAGGAAGAAGCTGAAGCGCTGGCGCATATCAAGGGAGCCAAAATCCTGCTGGTGGAAGACAATGAAATTAACCAGCAGGTCGCCAAAGAAATTCTCGAAGGCGCCGACCTGATCGTCAGTCTGGCCGACGACGGCCAGCAAGCTGTCGATCTGGTCAGAGAAAACCAATATGACGTTGTGCTCATGGATATCCAGATGCCGGTAATGGATGGTTATGCCGCCACAGGGGAAATTCGCAAAGATGAGCGCTTTAAGGATCTGCCCATTATCGCGATGACCGCCCATGCCATGGCCGGTGATGAGGATAAAAGCCTGCAGGCCGGCATGAACGGCCATGTCACCAAACCCATTGACCCGGATCAGCTGTTTACCACGTTGCAGAAATGGATCCAGCCGTCAGATAAACCAGCCCCAGCCCGGAAGGCCCAGGTTTCTGATGCAAAAGAGACGGTAACCCCGGCACCGTCGGAGGTGCCGGAGAAGTCCGGATTACCGGATTCTCTGCCGGGATTTGATCTGGCGGAAGGACTCAACCGGCTGCAGGGCAATCAAAAACTTTACCGTAAGCTGCTGCTAAATTTTGGTGCCAAATACACAACGGCAGCTGCTGAAATTCGCCAGGCGCTCGCTAGCCGGGATTTCGAGCAGGCGCACAGCCTGATTCATAACCTGAAAGGACTGGCCGGCAATCTGGCGGCCTCCGCGCTTCAGGCTGCGGCGCTCGAAATGGAAAAACTGGTTAAAGGGGATCAAAAGAAGTCTGTAGCCCAGCGGCAGTTGGATCAAAAATTTGCCGGGTTGGAAACGGCCATCAATCAGGCACTGGAAGCGGTTCAAACGTTAGGCCCCGTGCCGGCCCAAAAAACGAAACAACCGTCTTCAGGCGCTATGACCGCCATACCGCCCGAATTGGCCGCAGAAGCCATCAGCCGAATTAAAGAACCGGCTGAAATGGGTGATGTCACCCAGATAAAGTCCATTGCCGAAACGCTTAAATCCAAATTTGATGCCTTCGCCCCCACCAGTGATAAATTCATTCAATTGGCGGAAGACTTTGATTTTGAGGGAATTTCTAAGCTGGTCGGTGAGCTGGAAAAAATAGCAAAGAGGGGTTAACCGGTTTGCCGGTTGAGCCCGAATCGAGGGCTCGCAGACGTCCGATAATGCTAAACTTTATATTCTATAAATTTTTTAAGTCAGTTTATTAAGAGGGCTTGCTAAAATATAGAAATATTCCAGCTTTAACCGGACAACCGGCAACTGGCGAACCGGCGAACCGTTTTTAGCTATTCTACAATAGCTAAAAACAGGGCCTGATCATCATCGGCCGGACGCCCATTTGCAAAATCGTCTACATCTTTCATGATCGCAGTGAGCAGTTCCTGGGGCTCAAGATTTTCGTCGCCTTCGAGCTGCTGCAGCAGACGCTCTTCTCCGTATGTTTCTCCATCTATGCTAAAGCGCTCGGTAATCCCATCGGTATAGCTCAGAAGGCGGTCGCCCGGTTGTAGCTCGGCTTCGGTCACCGGCACCTGCTCATAAGAATCAATTCCCAGGGGAAACACGCCGCCACATTTATACTCGATGGCTTTTTTCTCGGCAGATCGGTAGATCATTGGCGGGGGATGGCCGGCTCGTGCAATTTTTAAGCGGTGGTGATTGGCATCGTAGACAATATATAAGGCGGTAACGAAACTGGGATCGGCGACTTTACAAAGATGTTGATTTAAAAAGTATAACAGTTCGCCGGGCTCTGTGGGCGGTTTCGGATAGGAACGGAACAGCGCACAGGTCATGGCCATCATGACCGCTGCCGGTGCACTGTGGCCCTCGGCATCGGCCACCAGAAAGCCCCACCGATTATCCGCCATTTTGGCAATATCGTAATAGTCGCCGCCGGCATAAAGACTGGTTTCATAATGAACAGCGAGCTTTAAGCCGGCAATTTCAGGCAGCTTCTTGGGCAGCAGCCGGCGCTGGACATCGGAGGCGGCCTCGAGCTCATCTTCGAGCGCATCTTTCTTTTGTTCGACCTCCCGTTTGAGCCGATGAATGGTCAGATGGGTGTTTACCCGCGCGATGACCTCGTCCGGCTGAAAGGGCTTGGAAACATAATCAACCGCTCCCAGCTGCAGCCCTTGAACCTTGTCTTTTGTTTCGGTGAGTGCTGAAAGAAAAATTACCGGTATGTTGGCGGTGTCCGGATTATCCTTTAAGCGGCGGCAGACCTCAAACCCATCGATGCCGGGCATCATGATGTCCAGCAGGATCAAATCAGGGGAGGCCTTTTGCGCAATGGCCAGTGCGGTCTCGCCATTTTTGGCCACCAACAGCTTACAGCCTGTGGTTTCAAGGGTTTGATAGAGCACCTGCAGGTTGGTTGGATTGTCATCGACCAGCAGCAGGGCTTCATTTTCGTTATTATCGTCTGACATTCGCCTATCTTTAAGTCGACACAGGAAGACCTAAGCGATTTCTTTTATGCCCGCTTCAACAGATTCCGCAATGGGAATAATGGTGCCGAACCCGCTGACCTCAAACACTTCCTTGACATAAGCATTCAGCGAACAGAGAACAAATTTGCCATCCCTGCATTTCATTTCTTTGGCCGCACCTAAAATCACCCGCAGGCCGGCACTGCTCAGATATTCAAGAAGTTCCAGATCGAAAAGGAGCCGGGTATTTTCATTTTCCAGGATGTTTTTAACGGCTTGCTCGGCTTCAAGCGCAGATTTCCCGTCCAATCGACCTTTAAAAGACAAAAAAACAATCCCATTTTTCTCTTTTTGACTGATCTCCATTACCACCCCTCTGAGAACTAAGTTCAAACAGCCGCACAAATGCAAGCATCAGGTATTAAATGCAACAATTTATTACTATATAATTATTTTTATGATCAAATCAACACATTATAGCAAAATTTTTGAACCATTTGCCTGTCAAGCGCAGCATCATACTGAAAAAGATGAATCCTTCCAATGAATTTCTTCAGCGGCTTTCAAATCTGCTTTCTTTATGGAAGCGCTTCAAACCGAAGGCCTTGAAATAAAAAGCTTGTGGAGAAAACCATTTGATGATACTAAGTTCAGACTTAATGCTTTTGAGAATGAAAATTTTGTACACTTTCTGGGACTTTTTTTTGGATCCGAGCTCTGACAGATTTGCCGTTTAAAATAATTTCTGTCAGAGGCCTTCTTGGCCCTTTTTGAGGTGACCTCCCAAGAAATCGTACAGATGATTAACTTTAAGGAGGATTTCATCAATGGCTGAGGGTCGTATCAAATGGTATAACGAAAAAAAAGGATACGGATTCATCGAATCTGACGAAGAGGGTGATATCTTTGTTCACAGCAGCGGCATCGAAGACCACGGCTTTTTTACGTTGCGAGCCGATGACCGCGTCTCATTTGAAACCAAGGAGACCCAGAGAGGCAGACAGGCGATCAAAGTCAAGCGAATTTAAGCGTTCGCTGCCTTAGTTTTATTAACCAAAAGGCAGGGTCAGACAAGGCTCTGCTTTTTTTGACCTTAATTGGAGAAACATGAAACAACGATATCTTATTTCCCACGACGAAAAGACCAGTGAATTAACCATCGAAGAATATGCAGTGATTGCCGGCAACTTGAAAAGACACGAGATCGGTGCTTTAGCCAAGGACGATTTTACCCTGCTGTGTATTGAATCCTATGAGGACAAGATTATCAAAATGGCGATCTCACAGGGCAAGGACGCCCTGGTTGACGCTTTGCGGACGGATAATCTATATCCGATCGGCATCTATGCCGGT
>JBFFCW010000218.1:0-6762 GCA_041559695.1 Desulfobacterales bacterium | reverse complement strand
GGCGGATAAAATGATCAAACAAATCCAAATAGTACTTTTTTGATATATACGTTGCACGATTAAAACTCCTGTAGCGATTTATTAGAACCCGTCTCAAAAATAGGATTTTGGTTCAAGATCGTGGCGGGGCCGAGCTTTCCCGCGTTGCGGGATTCCCCGTCTGATCTTATAATCTTTGTGGGTCGCAAACCGGAGGTCCGCCTGAGGCGGATCGAATGATTTTAAGCTCGGCACCAATCCCGCCAAAGGCGGGAGGCCAAAAGACATTTTTGAGATGGGTTCTAGCCTTTGCCTCAGCGTACCCTGTCCGTTTCAGGCAGACTGCGACCCGCTTCATTTCCAAACAGCCAATTTATCTGTTTGCGGCATCGCTATATTGCGAGTTCAATGCCTTCTTTTTTGAATCGATCGTTGACCCTGTCTTTAATCAAGGGGGCAAGCGCTTTCCACCAGTCCTGGGCCAGCAACATACTCTCCTGAAGAATTAACGGCCAGACCTTGATGGTTTTTTGGCCTAAATCTGTCTGGTAAAATTTCAGCAACCCCTTTATTTCCCCGTGATTGAAGTGTCTGGCATATATGGGAACCACCCGATCGAGGAAGCCACCCCTGGCAGTCATATGTTCGTCGACCACTTTGTTTATCTCATCACTCAGGATTTGATATGTTTTAGCCGGTAAATCAGGCCGTGAAGCCTTGATCGTTTGGCTAAATTGACGAATGAAGAAATGTGAAGTTTGCTTGGTTACGTCGGGCGGCCCGGTAATCCGTATCAATTTTTCAATATCGGCTCTTTTGGCAGGGTTTATCTTTTCGGCGACTGCCGGCGTAACCAGTAAACAAAATGTCACGGTCCATGCCACCAGAATTTTTATCATCAATTTTCTCCCTTGCGTTTAAGCCGGCCTGAATTCCGGCCGGGCTGGCGGTCTAACATCTCGCGGGCATGTGCTAAAGTCGTTTGGGTAATTTTTTCACCGCCCAACATTCTGGCGATTTCTTGATAGCGGTCTTCTGTATTCAGCAGGTCAATCGTGGTTCGGGTTCTGCCGGCGCAAACCTGTTTTGATATTCGGAAATGCTGGTCGCCGAATTTTGCGATTTGAGGCAGGTGGGTAATACAGATCACCTGATGGTGTGTGGCAAGATCGGCCAGCTTTTTACCAACCGCTTCGGCCACCCCGCCGCCGATACCGGCATCGACTTCATCGAAAACCACCGTTTCGACCGAATCGGTTTTAGCCAGCAAGGCCTTTAATGCCAGGATCACCCTTGAAAGCTCACCACCGGAGGCAATGTTTGCCAGGGGTTTTAAATCCTCCCCTACATTGGGGGCGATTAAAAACCTAGCCCGGTCGATGCCGATTTCAGTGATCACGTGTCTTCCGTCCGTCAGATGCGGGTCGGTTTTTTCATCAGCCGCTGTGGCCTGCACCGCCACATCAAAGTTGGTTTTTGACATCTTTAAAGTGGCCAGCTGGCCGGCTACCTTTTTGGCAAAGCGACCGGCTGCTTTTTGGCGTTTGCGGGATAACGTTAACGCGAGGTCTTTGAGTTCGGTATGTAGTTCGTCAATATGGGTTTCGGCGTCTTTTATCTTTTCCGCAATATTTTCAATGCCGGAGAGGTCCTGATCGATGGCGGTGAGCTTTTCAAATACCGCATCCAATGATCCGCCATATTTGCGCTTGAGCCTGTTGAGGCTATCGAGTCTCTCCTCTACGGCCTCCAGTTTTTTTTCGTCCATCTGAATTGAGTTCAGGTAGGTGCGCAATTCTTCAATCAGATCTTCAATCCGGTAAGCGGTATCCTGCAGGCGCTGCGTTTTTGAATTCAGCTGTCCGTCAATTCGACTGATTTTATCCAGATCCTTGATGACAGCGACCAGTTTCTCCATGACGGAACCCGGTGCGCTGTAGAGTGATTCAATGCTGTTGTAGACATTTTGATAAAGTTCTTCAGCGTTTTTAAACCGCACCCGTTCCTGCTCGAGATCCTGGTCTTCGCCCGGAACAGGATTGGCGGCGGTAATTTCTTTTTTTTGAAATTCCAGCAGCTCAACGTGTTCCGCCTGCCTTGCTTTGATCGCCTTTAATTGCTTTAATTTTTCCAGCTGCGGGATCATTTTGTTAAAGCAGGTGCTGACCGCTTCACGCAATGGCATCAGGCCACTGAATTGATCCAGAATGAAAAGATGCTGGTCTTCTTTTAACAGCAGCTGATGGACATGTTGTCCGGAAATGCTGGCTAAATTTTCGGTGATGGTATTGAGCAACTGGATGGTGGCGATGCGACCGTTGATGTACACGCGGTTGGCATCGTGGCGGGAAATAATTCGTCTGACCAGTAAACCCTTGGAAGCCTCATATCCGTGTGCGCTCATTATTTTGGCGACCCGGCTGGAAGCGGCAATTTCAAAAAGGGCTTCCAGCTCGGCGCTTTCAGCACCCGTGCGAACCAGATCGGCCGCCGCGCGGCTACCCAGCAAAAGGTTTACCGCATTGAGGATGATAGATTTGCCGGCACCGGTTTCCCCGCTGAGGATGGTCAGGCCCCGGGAAAAAGCGATTTGCAGATCATCGATAATGGCAAAATTTCGAATGGAAAGTTCTTTTAGCACTGGCAGGATTTATGGCATAACCCCCAAGGTTTGTAAAGAGGATTGGCGGCTCGCTGAGATCGGTTATAAGTTGTTGACATTATATGTATTTAGAATTCGAGACAGGGCAGTATGCGGTTGATACCGCTATCAATTATTTTGGATATCCGGTGATTTCCCGGATGCGCTCATATAACGGTTTCAATCGCCGATACATCTTTTTGTAAACGTCATGGTAAAGCGCATCATATAAGGCATGGTTTTTTCGATCGGGCTCAAAGACTTCACCGATGTGCGTCATGGCGTCAACAGCGGTTTTAAAATCCGGGTGCAGGCCCAAACCCACGGCGGCATCGATGGCCGCCCCCAGACCAGAGGTCTCGTAAATATGGGGTTTGGCGGTCGGCAGACCGAATATATCAGCGGTGAGCTGAAGGGCACTGCGGCTCTGGCTGCCGCCGCCGGATACCCGCAGTGCGGTTATCGCAGTGCCGCTGCGTTTTTCGATACGCTCTTTGCCTTCCCGCAAAACATAGGCGAGTCCTTCTAAAATCGAGCGATATAGATGGGCGCGGGTGTGGATATCGCCAAAGCCGATGATGGCGCCCTTAGCCTCCGGGCCCGGCATTTTGAGCCCAGGACTCCAGTAGGGCTGGAGCATCAGTCCCATTGATCCCGGTGGAATGGCTTCCACCAGTTTATCAAAAAGGGCTTCCGGTGCGATTCCCTGACGGTCCGCTTCCCGCTGCTCATGCTGGCCGAATTGTTCTTTAAACCATTTGACCATCCAGTAGCCCCGATATACTTGGACTTCGATTGTGTAAAAGTTTGATACGGCTGATGGGTAAGCGGGCAACAGCGTAATGGGTTCGATATATTTTTCATGCGTGACGTTGATGGTGGCGGTGGTGCCGTAACTCAAGCAGCCGACGGACGATTCGAGGCTGCCGGAACCGATAACCTCACAGGCCTTATCGGCTGCCGCCGCGATCAGCGGCAAGCCCTGAGGAATTCCGGTTTCTCGAGCCGCTGCGGTGGTGATCTCACCCAGGGGCGCTCCCGGCGGGACCAGATCGGGCAGTATGGCCGGGTCTATTCCCGGCAAAACCCGCCATTTCCAGTCCCAGCTGGCTGACCAGCGCAAGCGCTTATAGTCAAACGGGATGTAAGCCACCTGGCAGCCGACGGAATCAACAAATTTACCGATTAGCCGGTGGGTCAGGTAACCGGAAAGCAACAAGTATTTATGCGTGTTTCGCCAGATGTCCGGCTGATAGGTGCGGATCCAGTTGGCTTCGGCTTCCTGCTGAAGATAGGCAACCGTTTTCGTCAGGCGGGTGATTTTAAAAATCAATCCCCAGAGGCCGCTCACCGGCGGCAGCCCGTAAGTTTTGCGCTGATCCAACCACATCATCGCAGGGCGCAGCGGCCTCCCATCTTTATCAACGTTGATAACGCTTCCGCGCTGGGTGGTTAATGCAACTGCGACAACGCGATCTTTATCGATGTTGTGATGCTGCCAGATCCCCTGACAGGCCTCGACCAGAGCCTTCCAGAATACTTCCGGATCCTGCTCCGCCCAGGCCGGTTGCTCCGAATAATAGGGGACAAACGTCACGGCTTCTTTGGCCAGCAGCTGTCCGGCCGTATCGAAGATTAACGCTTTGAGACTCTGGGTTCCGTTGTCAATTGCCAGGATCAGATCTTTGGTAACCATTATACGAGAACCATCAATTTGGGTTTCAGCCACTAGTCGGTTTCAGGTGGCAGGTGTCAGTAAACAGATGACAGCAAACAGACGTCAGGTTGGATGCTTTACTTTCTATTTTTTACCATCTGGCTTCTGTCGTTCGACCTCTGACACCCGCTAATTTGCGCGTCGCGCAAATTAGCGGGGATTACTGCGCCAGCGTTTAGGCCAAATTTTAGTGGCAATCTTATTGAACCATTGACCAGCGGCAGCAAATAGGTTGATGCGCTTTACCCTTTTTGGGGTGGTGCGTTGTACCGGCAGCGCGTGGGAATACTTCCACAGCTCCAGGTACATGGCAATTTCTTCTTTCCAGCGCTTGCTGTCCCAGGGCAGCGCCGGTTGGCACAGTGCCCGGATTCGTTTCAGGTGTTCTTTGCCGCCCTGAGGGGTCAGCAGGCCGATACGCACTCTTCTCAAAAGCAGGTCGCCCAGATGGCGCACCCGCTCGTTTCCGGCGACGAACGGCAACTCGGCCCACAACGTGTGGGTGGCGGGAATTTGCTCTAAATCCTGCGCTTGCGCTGCTTGCACCAGCGCATCTGCGCTTTGGCCATAGCGGCCGTAAAGCCGACGCCAGACGGTATCGGCTAAGCCAAAACGATTAAGCGGCCTGTCCGGTGGTCTGGTAAAGAGCGGTTTGTGCTCATCTGAAAATTTTTGAGATACCAGAAACGGTTTGGCGGCCTTGAGGGTATCCCAGGCCAAACGACGGAACGTCGTCAGTTTTCCGCCCGTAACGGTTACCAAGCCCTTATCCACCCAGACAACATGTTCGCGGGATTCTGCTGAAGGTGACAGCCGCCCATCGCTCAAGATGGGTCGCAAGCCGGCAAATGCGGAAATACAATCATTTAAGGAAATGTCCAGAGATGGAAATATGGCGTTTAGGCCTTCGAGCAGGTAGGCAATTTCGCCCTCCGCAATCGTGGGCTCAATGGAGAGGTTCGCTTTGTGATCCAAATCCGTGGTTCCGACCAGAACGGCGCCTTCCCAGGGCAATGCAAAGATGGTGCGGTTGTCCCGTGGGTGGACAAAGGCAACGCCTGTTTTGATCGGCAGCCCCTCGGCTGAAATTACCAGATGACTGCCGCGCAGGGGGCGCAGATGGCGGCCGGGTTCAGGTGAGGGATGAAGCTTTTCAGCCCAGCAGCCGGTGGCATTAATGACCAAGGAGGTCTCAAGTGTTCTGGATTCATGGGTTTCGGTATCTTCGATTTTGACACCGGCCACATCGCCGGTGTCATTGCGCAGAATTTCGATTGCGGCCGTGTAGTTCAAGGCACCGGCGCCGGCGGCAACGGATTCATTGATCAGGCGCAGCACCAGCCGCGAATCGTCAACCTGGGCGTCATAAAAGAAAAACCCGCCTTTCAGGTCCTGTTGCCGGGCAAAGGGCATGCGCCGGTAAAATTCGGTTTTATCGTAAAAACGGTGCTTGCGCTCACGGGCCATCAAATCATACAACGACAGGCCGATTTTAAGCGCGCGTTTGCCGGGACGCATCTGCTCGTATACCGGTAGTAAAAATTCCAGGGGCTCAACCAGCCCGGGGACTTCTTTTAGCAAATGCTCGCGTTCTTCAACCGCCATCTTTGTGAGCAAGAAATGCCCTTCCTTTAGGTAGCGCAAACCGCCGTGGACCAGTTTTGAAGAGCGGCTTGAGGTTCCCCAGGCAAAGTCCTTCTGCTCCACCAGAAGCGCCTGCAGCCCCATATTGGCGGCCTCGCGCAGAATCCCGGCACCGGTTATCCCGCCGCCGATTATCACCAGGTCCCATTGCTGGGCAATGTTGTTTATGTTCATATCTAAATTCATCTGAGTTGATAATACCCTGGCCATCCATCCCCTGCGGTCGCCAGTTTGCGTCCCTCCATGACCGATAATCGGCCTAAACAGCTATTTTCTTGACCTTTTTTATCTCCTTATCTCGTTCAGCTGTCTTCTGGCTATCACGGCAGCAGTTTGCCCGGATTCATTTGCCGATTGGGATCCAGATAACTGAAAACCTGGTGGAGCGTGTTTATTCCAATGGGTCCTTTTTCGGCTTCCAGGTAGGGCAAATGGTCTTTGCCAATGCCATGATGATGACTGATGGTTCCCCCGGCCTCCACAATTGCCCGGCTGGCCGCCTGTTTGAGTGTCCGCCAGCTTTCAAGGGTCTTTTGCGGGGTGTCGGCCAGACGAAAGACAAAGGTCGTATAGATGCTGGAACCGGTGGCATAAACGTGCGAAAGGTGGCTAAAAGCCAGGATGGGTTCATTAGCTGAATTCAGCGCCTGTTCCAGCCCTTTTTCAACGCGGACCATTGTATCCGTTACCTTATCCCAGTTCACCGCTGTTTCCAGAGTATCAACGACATAACCCAGATCCCAGAGGGTATTACGCAAATATGCCGATCGAAACCGGTTTT
>JBFFCW010000217.1:0-6767 GCA_041559695.1 Desulfobacterales bacterium | reverse complement strand
GGTTTCTTTAAAGCGCGTGCCCTTGCAATCGGGGCAGGTGATGTAGACATCGGAAAGAAACTGCATTTCAACCTTTTCAAATCCGTCTCCTTTGCAGGTCTCACAGCGCCCGGCGGCAACATTGAATGAAAAATAACCCGGCCCGAAGTTTTTGGCTCTGGCGGCATCGGTCTGCGCCAGCAGCGTTCGGATAGGATCCAGGGCTTTGGTGTAGGTCAGGGCATTGGCTCTGGGTGTTCGACCGATGGAGCGCTGATCCACCAGGACGACATCATCGATGTTATGGATCCCTGTGATTTTTTTGTGTCGGCCGGGTCGGTCCAGGGGATTGCCCAGCGCCCGTTTGGCCGCTTTAAAAAGAATCTCCTCGGCCAGGGTGGATTTGCCCGATCCGGATACGCCCGTGAGACAGACGAACAATCCCAGGGGGATGCGGACATCGATGTCTTTCAAATTATTTTCGGCCGCATTTTTTATTGTAATCCATCGGTCTTTTTGAGGCCGGCGCCGTGTTTTTTTAACGGGAATCCGGCGTTCGCCTTTTAAATATTTACCGGTCAGGCAGCCGTTGACATTTGCGGTGGGTCCGAAATACATGACCTCTCCGCCGCTTTCGCCGGCCCGGGGCCCGAGGTCCAGCAGAAAATCGCTTTCACGTATAATTTCGGGGTCATGCTCCACAACCACCACGGTATTGGACAGATTGCGCAGCCCTTTTAAAATACGAATCAGCCGGTGATTGTCACGCGGGTGAAGCCCGATACTGGGTTCATCCAGCACATAAAGGGTATTGACCAGACAAGACCCCAGGGACGAGGCCAGCGCCACCCGCTGGACTTCACCGCCGGACAGGGTGCGCGATTGCCGGTCAAGGGTCAGGTAGCCCAGGCCGACATCTCTTAAATAGGCCAGGCGGCTGCGGACTTCCTCCAGCACCAGCAGACCGGCTTCATCCCGGGCTTGAATCTTCAGTGTTTTGAAAAAATCAAGGGCCCGATCGACATTGCCCCGGTATACCTGGGCGATCGTGCGGCCGGCCAGCTGATAAAGCAGGGATTCGTCTTTGAAGCGGGTGCCGTCGCAATCCGGGCAGATGTCATAGCTGCGGTAGCGCGAAAGAAATACCCGCACCGGCATTTTATAGGTTCTGGTTTCCAGCCAACGGAAAAAGCCGTGGATGCCGTAATAGGTCGAAGTGCCCTTGATGATTGCCTTTTTGTGCGCCGCCTTTAAGCGTCGAAAAGGAACCCGCATCGGAATCCGGCGGCGCCGGCAAAAGTCCATCAGGTCATCAAACTCCATGCGCCCGTCTTCCTTCGCCCCGAAGGGTTTGATGGCGCCGTCTTCCAGTGAACGCGAGGGATCCGGAATAATCAGGCCCAGATCGATACCGATGGTGCGGCCAAATCCCCGGCAGGTATCACAGGCACCCAGCGGGCTGTTAAACGAGAAAAGATTCGGCAGGGGAGTGTTGTATTTAATTTTGCAAGCGGCACAGGCCAGTTGATTGCTGAAGGCATGGTGACCGTGCGGTGGGATCCAGACATCCAGCCGTCCGCCGCCAAAGCGATAGGCCAATTCGAGTGAGTCCAGGATGCGCTCGCGCTCTTTGGCGCGCAGGATCACCCGGTCGGCCAGGACCGGAATTTCTTTTGGCCGTTTAGCCGGCTGCCATTCTTCCAGATGGGTAATGCGGCCGTCGAGGTAGAGCCGGTCAAAACCCATTTGCATAAGCAGGTCACGCACTTCCCTGACCGGCGCAGCCTCCAGCCGATACGGAAAAGTGATAACGATCTGCCCGCCGGCCGGCTGGCGTTCCAAAAAATCCCAAACGTGCGCCGGTGTTTCGGGTATGACCGGTTGGCCGCACGATTTACAGTGGAGTTGTCCCAGCCGGGCGTATAACAGTTTGACATAATCCGTAATTTCAGTCATGGTGCCGACCGTTGAACGTGAGGTTCGAACCGGATCTTTGCGGTCGATGGCAATGGCCGGCGGGATGCCTTCGATTTTATCCACCTGAGGCCGATCCATGCGGTCCATGAACTGGCGGGCATAGGGTGAAAACGTTTCCACGTAGCGGCGCTGGCCTTCGGCATAGAGCGTATCAAAGGCCAGGGAGGATTTTCCGGAACCGCTGACGCCGGTTACCACCGTGATGCGATTCAGCGGGATTTCGATATCAAGATTTTTCAGATTATGCTGCCGGGCACCTTTGACCCGAATCGACTGTGTTTTCATTGCTTACCATACTGAAGGTTTATTACGGCCCAGGCCTTGTTGTGAATTTCATCCGTACGTGAATCGAGTAGAAGTGGTTTCAAAGCCTCAGGCCAGGTTCAAGGGCAAGGCGCAGGCCGATCGAGAAAACGCAGCATACATATGGGTATGTGAGCATTTATCGGAGACTGTGCTGCACCCTAGTTTATAAAATCAGATGCGAATCCCGCTGCGGGGCAACGCAGCCATTGGGCCTTAGATGGGGTTTTGAAACCACTTCTATTCTTCAACAATGATGGCGCCGGGAGCACATTCGGCAGCGGCCTGCCGAACCAGATCCTGCAGATGTTCGGGGACTTCATCGACTTTTATTCGTGCCTGCAATTGATCTGCGTCGTAATCGAAGACTTCCGGACAAAGTTTGTTGCAATTGCGATCACCCATACACAAATCATAATCAATTTTAACTTTCATTTTTGTACCTCCCGTAAAAGGGTGCCGAAATTTTTTAAAAATCGTCTGAAAATTTTTTGAAATAGGGTGGAAATTTTTTTATTCGAGATTAGGTTACTAAGATAGTTATTGAATAGATCGGTGACAAGAAGCGATTTTAAAAAGGTTGAAGTCAGAACGTGTTCGGCTGCTAACCGGTTAATATTCTTGCAGTCTTCATCCCAACAGGCTCAATCCGTCCAGAGCAGGCCACTAGACCGGTGTGACACCTATTTCAGAACGAGTCTTGCGCAATATTTTTAAAATCGCTGATAGGATCGAGGACTTTATCAATATGTCAGGACGAGTTTCAATAAAAAAATGACACCCATGCGAAAAACTGTTTGTTGCTGCGCTTTGATTATAATCACTTTTTTGTTTCAGGTCGCTTCGGCTCCGGGCGCAGAGCCACTCATCAAAATTCAGGTTCCGCATAGCCTTTCGCCGGGCCTGATGCATCTTTTGGATCTGGCGGAACCGGAGAAGCAACCCTCATTTCAACCCGAAAAAATCAGAAAACTGCTGGCATTTGTGGAAACGCCCAAAGACCCGGATGCCCTGTACTTTGCGGACCCCAAACTCGGATCCCCGTCAGCCTACTTCGATTTTGATATCCGGCAGCGCTTTGACCATATGCTTAAATATGGGTTTAATCCAAATGTGCCCTTCCATTTGACGACACCTTCTTCTATCCGGTTGTCGCACTGGAAGCAGGTGCAGGGTTTGGGCGGCCAATTGCCGGTGCTGTGGAAGATGACCGATGAAATGGAGGCGCCGATTATAGTCAAAGGGCTCGAATTTGTCGAAAACACACCGGATATCTTTTCAGGCGCTTATTACAGTTATCATTTGTATCGCACCCTCATAATGTTTAAAGCCAACAATCGTAAGGTGATCCTATCGATATCCAAACAAAAGGGTAAATCCGATGTGGGCAAGAAAGGTTATGTGCTGGGCTCGGACGATAATTGGGATTATTTTTATTCCGGCAAGCCGGGTTTGACAAAGCCCGGGCTGGGCTGGGTGCGGTCCCACATGTATGATTCATATGGCATTAACATATATTACGAAATTGACCCTTCTGCACCCCTGCTGCGCTGTGCGGCATTTAAATGGATCAGTGCAGGCTGGTCCAAAATCAACGTCGTTCAAAAACACCATATTTACAACGGCATAAAACGGTTTGCGAAATCCTTTAAGCCGATAATGGAATATCCATCCCTGCCGGGCATCAACGCGTTTGGCGACGCTTTTTCCAAAATAAAGGCCCTGTCGACAGACGAGCTTAAAGAAAGAATTAAAATCTATCTCAATATCCTGGAAAATCGATACGGCCGCAATTATCGGCCGCCCGGCGCCTGGTCCCCCCAGGTATTTAAAGACAGAAGCCCGTGGTTTCAGATGTCGACCGAAGCCATGCAGTCGGTATTGATGGTGGAATATATGAAACATGCCATGGGAAAAAGTGATGCGAATGTGGTTGCGGCGCTATTGGCCTACTCGAAATGAAAATGACTCCGTCACCGGTGGTAATCATTTCAGGAGCATCGCGCGGGGCGGGGGCGGCTGCCGCCCGGTGGCTGACAAGCACCGGATCGGCTGCTTATTATCATAACCGCTGCGACCGCAGTTTGATCGTCGTGCCATCGGTCGGCGATGCGACTTCAATCAAATCGGTTTTCAAAGCCGCTTTTTGTTTGTCCGGATGCATTTGGAATATTTAGTTTTACCCGATTGATCCCAGTGCCGACCCCAAATTTCAAAAGATCAGATCAATCCGCACCTAATTCAGCAAAATTTTGAAATCCGATAACTTTTATGGTAATTAAACAGGTCAGTACAACCATCGTTTCTCAGGAGTCATTTTGGCGCTTTACCCATGGCATATCATCATCCTCGCTTCTTTTGGCGCCATCGCAACATTGCTGATCGTCGGGTTGCTCCTACAGCGATCGCGACACGGCCGGGCGAAAGCGGCATTGCGCGCCAGCGACGAGCGATATCTTTTGGCCCTGGCAGGATCCACCGACGGCCTCTGGGACTGGGACCTGCTGTCGAACACCGTCTTTTACTCGGATCGTTTCAGAGAAATCCTGGGGTATTCGTCCGAGGAGTTTGCGGGCACAATAGATTCTTTCCGCAGCCGACTGCACCCGGAGGACACCGAGGCTATCTGGGCCGCGATCGAACGCCATCTTAAAGAGCGTGTTCCATACAAGGTCGAATACCGCCTTCTAACAAAATCCGGGGAGTACCTGTGGTTCCTCGCGCGTGGCCAGGCAATCTGGAATACCGAGGGAAAAGCGATCCGGATGTCCGGCTCTATTCAGAATATTACCGAGCGCAAGCAGGCCGAGCTTAATCTCCAGGTTGCACTTTCCGAAATCAACGAGTTAAAAGAAAAACTTGAGGCCGAGAGGGCTTATCTGCAAGAAGAAATCAAATTAGAATACAACTATGAGAACATTATCGGTCAAAGTGACGGGCTCAATTACGTGCTTTATAAGGTTGAGCAAATTGCCCCCAGCGATACGACCGTTCTCGTTCTCGGTGAAACCGGAACCGGCAAGGAGTTGGTGGCCCGGGCCATTCATGGCCTGAGCCCGCGTAAAGATCGGACCCTGGTGAAAGTGAATTGTGCCGCACTGCCTTCAAACCTGATTGAAAGTGAGCTGTTCGGTCATGAGAAAGGCGCCTTCACCGGTGCCCATGCCAGACAGCTGGGGCGATTTGAAGTTGCCAACGGCGCCACCCTGTTTCTGGATGAGATCGGGGAGCTGCCGCTGGAACTGCAGCCCAAACTGCTGAGGGTGATCCAGGACGGTGAGTTTGAACGCTTGGGCAGCTCCGGTACAATCAAAGTCGATGTGCGGGTGATTGCCGCCACCAATCGAAACCTGGAAGAGGAAGTCCGCCGGGGCAGGTTTCGGGAAGATCTTTGGTACCGGTTAAATATTTTTCCGATTACGGTGCCCCCGCTGCGAGAACGGAATGAAGACATTGCCCTGATGGTGGATTTTTTCGTAAATAAAATTTCCAAGAGACTGGGCAAGTCCATTGAGAGCATCCCGACGAGCGTCATGAATGCCTTACAGGATTATCAATGGCCCGGCAATGTCAGGGAGTTGGAAAATGTCCTCGAGCGGGCGGTAATCAACTCCTCGGGACCCAAACTGCACCTGGTGGATGAACTGAAAAAATTCCATAAGGATTTAACGACCACGCAAAAAACGCTGGAAGCGGTTGAGCGCGACCATATAGTCCAGGTACTTGAGCAGACCAATTGGAAAGTGAGCGGCCAAAACGGGGCTGCAGAAATCCTTGGGCTCAACCGCAGCACACTGCGCGCCCGCATACGAAAATTGGGTATCCGCCAGCCATAAGCATGTGGGGTCGATTTATTTTGTTACTCGAGCCATGCTCTTTAATAGGAAAACTGGGTCTTGACCCGCCACCTGAAGGTACACAGTTAAAGGACAATTTTTTTCGCGAAGCGTCTATGCCTCGCGGTTTTCCTCAAGCAACAGCCTGCCAATTTGTAGCTTCTCACGCAGAACTATAAACATCACCTCAAGAACGCCAAGCATGGTCATATATGGCCATTGGTCAAATATGACCACATTATTACACTCATTCATCCCTCCTCCATCAGTCGCTTTTATAAATAATTATATCAAATATCAATATGTTAGGTTAATATAAGTTGAATTCAGTCTACCTGGCATAAAGCTTGAAGGTATGATTCTGGGCAGTTTAAATTTTTTTGATAACAGCTGGGAGGGGGATTCCCAAGCTATACCAGCGCGCGTGTCTTGTCTTTGCTGAGAGGAGGGGTCTTGTGATCATTGTCAGGATAACCATGAATGCGCTTCTAGAAAAGCGGACAGAGGTTATGCAAACACTTCTCTCAATGATTGAACCAACGGAAAAAGAGAGGGGTTGTCTGCGCTTTCACGCTTTTCTGGACATCGAAGACAAGAACGGTTTCGACCTGATCGCGGAGTGGGAAACCCGCGAAGATCTGGACCATTATATAAAGTCGGACAGATTCAGCG
>JBFFCW010000216.1:0-6767 GCA_041559695.1 Desulfobacterales bacterium | reverse complement strand
ACTCATCCTGTCCTCCTTATGTATCCAGATTTTATCACAACTCTAACTTTATATCTGGATCAGTTTTCGGGGGGCAGGTCAAATTCAGCGCATCTACGACTATGCCAAGGATTCCTCCGAGGAAGGATAGAAGCATCTTTATTTTAGTGAGCGGTTTTTAAAATTTTTCCCTGATAAAACCTCCGGGACACGGCAGGTGACATTATGGCGCACCAGATCCCACAGCAACTGGATCCGGGTTTTTTCAAGCAAATTGCCGTAGTGACCAATTAAAGCCGTATTATTATACCAGCAACGGCATGTTCGGTGGTTGACCAGACGTTTGCGCTCCCGGCTTAAAACTTCAGAATTCCAGATAGCCCTAAAATTTTTCTCACGTATGGAACCGACCCGTGAATGCTGCTCCAGACACGGGTAGACATTGCCCCAGGGATCGATGCGGGCCATCATGACCCCGGCATAACATTGATGATGCGGAAAAGCGCCACAGGATTTGAGACTTTCAATCAGGCCGTTCATATAGCCGTTTTTTGCCAGGGGCGTATCCGCTATTTGTTCGGCGATTACCCGGGGATCAAGGTATAATTCGGCTTCTTCCATACCCGTATAAAAAGCGTCATTGCAGTGATGGACGGGTTGCAGTAACACATCATCAACGATGTGATGCCATTTTCGATAAAAGGCCCGTATCTCATTCGAATTGTGATTTGATATGGTCATCCTGACGCGCAGAATCGGTCGGGATGACCGGCCATGCCTTAACAAACGCTGGATGCCTTCTTCAATCTGCTCATGGGAGCCCGGCATTTCCCTCATTTTGTCATGCGTTGCGGCTGAAGCGCCGTCGAGAGAGACCGTGACGCAGGTCAGTCCGCTGCCGCAAATTTCATCCTCATATTTTTCCAGCAAAAGCCCGTTGGTACATAAATTAACGGACATTCCCCGGCCGCTAAAACTTTTAATGATGCGAAGCGCATCCTCTCGCAGCAGGGGTTCTCCACCTGCGATACTGATTTGATGAGAGCCCATTTCATGGAGCGTGCCGGCAAGTCGCTGATATTCGTCCAGACTCAACTCATTTTTGCGCCCATCTTTCCAGCGCTGGCACATCCGGCAGCGACAATTGCACTGATAGGTGATGTCCAGTTCCGCCATATAGGGTCCGGCTGTCAGGGGGCGGCTCTGTTGGTCGGCAATCACATTTTGTCTCGAATGCCAGACCGCAGAGGCAAATCTCCTGGAAAATAAAATGCGACGATAGGTCCAAAAGTTATTAAACCGCATGAATACGGATTCCTGATTTGGCGTTAGTCAACTCGTAAGAATGGTCCGCTATCGCTTCTGCCTGAAGTTTAACTTAATACCCTCAATCAGAAATCGCAACAGCGTACTCAAAAACATTTAGCGGGTTTCAATTTTGCATACGACAACCCGGTTTTCGCGGCGCTTTGCCTGGAGGGCAAAGTCATAAACATCCCTTTGCAAACAGAGGCTGGGATCCTCGGCCGGAAAATCCGGTTCGTCCGTTCGCAGAAATCGCTGGGCGGTTTTATTGAAAAGAATCTCACGCAAGGCGTCGTTGTGATTGTATTTGTTGAAGCCCAATAGATGTGAAATATAGCGGGCACACCATTCATCCTCCGGCGCGATTTCCTTCAGATCCCAACCCATGGCAATCAGACTGACGCTTTCAGGCCGCCTTGCCAGAATATAACTGGCAGTTGCGCCGGCGATATTATAGCTGGCCAGCAAAACCTCATTCACACAATCAAGGGCCGCCAGGACACCCTGAACACCGGAGGAGGTGCGTTGAACCACGGTCTTGCCTTTAAAATAAGGTGCTCCCCGTCTAAGAATTTCACTGGGGGAATTTCCCAGATCAAATCCTGCGATCGGTATGCCTTTGACTTCACCGCTCAGCAGTAGCGCGTTATCATGGCTTTTGAGTGCAAAGGCCTCCTGCGGGGTGGAAACCAGAATCGATTTTTTGATACCCAGCGAAAACAGCAACGGCGTGCAGGTAAATGCGCGGAAGACATCTATAATGATGGCGGTGCCGGTGGCACGCTGCGCTCCCGCTAAAAGCCTGTCATAATAAATCTGCATTGAAATGATTTATTATCGAATAAAAAAACTCAATGCAAGCCCAAGCTTTGTTCCAAAAGGCTTCAATTTGACAGAATGAGAAAAAAGTGCTGCTCATCGAATGCCAGCCTTCACCGGCGCGGTTATTCTAACAATCGCAAAAGAAGAAGCGTTTTATGTTCGGGTGGGCCGCCGGCTGTCCACCAGCGAAGTTCTGGCCTGTATGACCCATCGAAAATTGGAAGTGTCAGGAAACAGGATAATCAATATAACCGTCCATTCGTAATGTCATGCGTTGCCAAAATAGTACCCCCGGTTTTCTTGACATCAACTCACAGAACCTTAATTTATACATTGAAAGCTTAAACACAATCGATTGTTGTTTTGACCAAGCCTTTCGAATTATTGGTGACCTGTTGATAATCTGAAATCGCTTTTGTGGCGACCGACGAATGAGTTAAACCAATAAAATGATTACCTATCCGGTCTGATCTGTTTTCCGCACGACTTGGATCTTATTTCTCACTTCTCATCAGCACTTCATCGCGACGCTTTCGCCAGGATTCTCATCGAAACGATTCCCCATCATTAAGCTGCTTTGCGATAAAGCTTTCACAACTTTTTTGAAAACGTAAAAATCCATTAAAGCAAAGGAGGTGTGCGATGAAAGCCGGTATTTTTTTTACGGGAACAGGGCCCATTCTTATTTTAACCACTTATGGATCCCTGGACGACCCCAAACTGGTCGATAAGCTTACCCAAAAAGGTATCAAAAAGTACATTGCGTATGAAGTTTCAGAGGAGTTGGTAAAACAGCGTTACGGAAAGCACTTTAACGTCATTTTGGGTGATCTGAAACAAAGCGACGACTTGCGGGTGCTTGATTACGATGGGCATCATGTCTTTTATAACTTCTCTTTGAACGAGGTCGGACAACCGGTTTTCCATGAAGCATGAGGAAGGTTCGTGATTTCAGGACCTTTTTGTCAACGGCCTCCCAATAAACATTAAAAGCCTTATCGGCTGAGAAGGGGAAAAATTATGTATATAAAACAAAAAGATATTTTTTGGGCCATGAGCAAGGAATTTGTAAAAGAAATCATGAAAATCTCAGTCACCGAATCTCATAAAGAAGGAGAATGGCTCTTCCATGGGGGTGATCCTGCCAATGCGTTTTATATACTGCTGAAAGGCCGCATCAAACTGAGCCTCGGGGAAACCGGGCACGCCGTTTATATCGTCAGCAATGCCGGAGAGGCATTTGGCTGGTCGAGCCTGATTGGCCGGGAAAGCTTTTCTGCTTCGGCAGAATGTATGGCACCAACCAAATTGCTCAAACTCGATAAAGACAAATTACAAAAGGTCCTGGGAAAAGACCCATCCAATAGCCTTATTTTATTTAAGCGCCTTGCTGAGATATTGGGTAATCGCCTGCTTCAGAGCTATACGATCATATCTTCCACATCACCGACTGAAATATCGCCTGCTTACGGTACCGGCCAGGTGCTGTCCTCTCCGGAACCCGAGTCCGGATAATGATTATCTAGGACCCATCTCAAAATTGTGGATCAGAGTTCAGGGCAGGGCGCGGGGCGGCCCACAAGCGGAGCATACACGCCAGTATGGGAGCATTTTGTGCCGATCCGCAACACCGTTGTGGACTCTCAGGCGCATTTTTGAGATGGGTTCTAATAAGGTTTGGGCGTATGGCCGCAAAGTCGGAGGTAAAAAATGTTTAAAAATATTGTTTTAGCTTTTGACGGATCCGATTATAGCAATAAAGCGTTGCAGTGTGCCAAAAGTTTGACCGGACGTTTCGAGGCCACATTATGGCTGGTCCATGTCTTTCGCAATCCCTCAGATTTCCTGGGTTATACCGATTATGAGAAACTGTATGCCAGGCGTAAAAGTGCTGCTCAAGCGGTCCTTGATGATGCGAAGCAGAAATTTGGCACCACGACGTTTATTGTGAACGAAGAATTGCATGAAGGCCCTGAAGCGGAATCTATTTTGAAGGTCGCCGAAAACCGAAAGGCCGACCTTATTGTGATGGGTACGCGTGGGCTGGGTGCTGTGAAAGGTTTTCTGGTGGGCAGTGTCAGCCGCAAAGTGATTCATTACGCGTCTTGCCCGGTAATGGTCGTCCATTAGCGAGCGCTTGCCGATCTTACCGCCTCTGCCGTGTTAGACGTACTCCCGCATAGTTTTACTATAGCGGAACGCCATCTGCCGTGCAGCTCCCCGCTGAGACGGGATCTTACGAGCGGTAACTTCGACAAGCGCTCAAATTAGCTATCCTTATCTGCCGGGTAGCTGCCCAGATACTTCATCCATTTAGTGAGCTTTTCCATTTCTTTTAGGACCGCGGCGACCTTTTCATTTTTGTCTGATCCTTCAAAATCGAGAAAGAAGCTGTAATTACCCGGATCCGAGCGCAGGGGCATCGAAGCGATCCGGGTCAGGTTAATTTCTGCATCCGCAAACAATTTGAGAACAGCATACAGTCGGCCGGCTTCGTGGGTTACGGTAAAGATGATGGATGTCTTATCGCCGTTGTCGGGATGCGGTTCCCGGGCCACAAGCAAAAAGCGTGTGGAATTGGAAGCCCCGTCCTCGATTCCCTCCTTGATAATTTCAAGGTCGTACAATTCGGCACATAAAGAACTGGCGATGGCCGCCGCGGCTCTTGGATTTTCCCGGGCGAGCATCTTGGCTGCCCCGGCGGTATCATAATAGGGGCGGGATTCCAGCTTGTTGCGCGTCAGAAAATTGCGGCACTGGGCCAGGGCCTGCGGATGCGAAAAGACCTGGCGGATTTCACGATAATCCGTCGCCTCGATGGCCAGCAGACAGTGGCTGACCGCCACTTTAACTTCTCCGATGACTTTCAGGTCGGTGGTTGTCAGCAGATCATTGACCTGGGTGACCGCTCCCTCTAAAGAGTTTTCCACCGGCACCACCCCCAGATCGAAATAGCCGTCTTCGACGCCGCGAAATACATCGATAAACTCCAGACAGGGAATGTAGGCGCCATCGGGAACCAGCCGTCGGGCAGCGACCTCACCGTAAGCCCCGTGCTCCCCCTGAAATGCGGCCAGGGACCGATCCTCCTCCTGCAGCCGTTTGGTTTCTTCGATAATGGTTTTGAGAAGCCGGCGGGTAAATGTGCCTTTAATCAGATCCAGATTCAAGCGCTCTGCGCGTGCCAGCATCTCGTTTTCCTGCTGGGGATCACACAGGGTTTCTTTGAATTTCTTTGATCGCAGCGCCAGTCCCATTCTTTCCTGGAGCAAAACCAGCAGCTCCCGATCAATTTTGTTTGTTTTTTTACGAATTTCTTCCGGTTTCATTTTTGCCTCACTTTAACCAAATTTTTTTTGCCGATTGGCGCCGGTGGCAGGTTATTAAAAAAAGATTTCAACGGTCTCAGGCGCGTCATCATGTTTGCAAACATATCGGGCGACAGGGCCTGGTCGGCATCGCACCGGGCCTCTTGGGGTTTATGATGAACTTCGACGATCATTCCATCGGCTCCGGCAGCCACTGCGGCCATGCTCATCGAAGCGATCAGGCTGATGCGGCCGGTGCTGTGGGTCGGGTCGATAATAATCGGCAGATGACTCAATTCCTTTATGGCCGGCACGGCGCTCAGATCCAGCGTGTTGCGGGTATAGGTTTCAAAGGTGCGGATACCGCGCTCGCAAAGGATCACATCCGGATTGCCTTCGCTCAGGATGTATTCGGCACAATTTAGCCATTCCTCGAGCGTGGAGTGCATTCCGCGTTTGAGAAGCACCGGACGCCCGGCGCTGCCGACCTCTTTGAGAAGCGAAAAGTTTTGCATGTTGCGGGTTCCAATCTGCAGAACATCTGCAAACTCCGCCACCCAGCTAACATCTCTGGGGTCGACCACTTCGGTCACGATGGGCAGCCCGGTTTCCTGTTTTGCTTTTTCCAGTATTTTCAATCCCTGAATCCCCAGCCCTTGAAAGGAATAAGGTGAGGTTCGCGGTTTAAATGCCCCGCCGCGCAGCATATCCGCTCCGGCGGCCTTAACGGCCCAGGCGGTATCCAGGATTTGCTTTTCACTTTCCACACTGCAGGGCCCGGCGATCACGATAAAATCATGGCCGATTTCAACGTCGGCCACCTTGACAACCGTACCCGTTTGGGTTTCACGAGCTACGAGTTTAAGATTTTTCATAACCATCATCCTTAACTTTCGTCACTTCAAAATAAAATTTACGCCTGTCCGCCGCACATTCCGGCGGATTCGTCATTTTTTGCTGCGCCTGATTTCGGCCAAACATCATCGGGCTTTTCAGACCGCGGCTTCGAGCATGCCGAGAGTGTGGCAATCTAAAGCGTGTATATGTTTTTTACTTAGAACCCGTATGGCCTTGTCATTATCACTGAAACAGAAAATCATAATTGTTTTACCTGAATTACCCCCCGCATATGCATAGCTGTATTTAATGTTAACTTCAGCTTCCATTAGCTCCTCAATTATTTGCGATAAATGCCCGGGCTGGTTTTCAATTTCGATGGCCACCACGTCATCGATTCGTCCGGGAATATTCTTTTGCATTAAAACCTGTCTGGCGGCGATTAAATCAGAAACCACGATACGAAGTTCCCCGTAATTCCCCTTGTCGACCAGGGTAAGGGCTCTGGGGGTAATT
>JBFFCW010000215.1:0-6770 GCA_041559695.1 Desulfobacterales bacterium | reverse complement strand
GTACCGGACTGATAATGGGGTTGATTATCGGCATTGTATTTGCCTTTCTGGCCGAAATATTTGATACCTCGATGGGCAGAATCGAGGATGTGGAAGAGTTGCTGCAGGTTCCCGTACTGGGAGTGATTCCTTTTCTCGAGGGTGAGACAAATGAAAAGAGCCGCAGCAAACACAGGGAGCCGGAAAGGACCCGAACAAGAGATCTGGTTACCCATTACAAACCCGGCTCCATGGGGTCGGAAGCTTTCCGGGCACTCAGGACAAACCTGCAATTTTTGCGACTTGAAACAAAGGGCAAAGCCTTTCTGATTACCAGCGCTTTTGTCCAGGAAGGTAAAACCGTTAATGCCATCAACCTGGCACTGATTATGGCTCAGGCGGGGAACAAGGTTCTCCTGGTCGATGCCGACCTGCGCAAGCCGCTGGTTCACAAATATTACGGCTTGCCGATTGGCCCCGGGCTTACCGATTATGTGCTGGGCAATTATCACTGGAACGAGGTAACCAACACCATATCCGATATCATGCTGGGTGATATCGGCATCGATGACCTTCTGATAACGCCGGGTATGGATACCCTTCACATCTTGACCGCCGGGACGAAACCCCCGAATCCATCTGAAATATTGACGTCCAGTCGCTTCCGCGAATTTCTAAAAGAGGCCAGTAAAGAGTATAATTTTATATTTGTCGATGCCCCGCCCGTCATGCCGGTAGCCGATGCCTCTGATATCGCCACCCTGACCGACGGGGTGATCCTGGTCTATATGACCGGAAAGATCGGTCGAGGCGTTTTAAAAAGAGTCAAGTCAAATCTTGAAAATGTCGATGCCAGATTAACGGGCGTTATATTGAATAAAATTCGATCGGATGCCGGGCCGGAGTACTACCAGTATCACTCTTATTATTACTATGGGAACGAACCGCAAGTCAAAAAGGGGAAAAAAGTTAAAAGAGTTAAAAAAGTTAAAAAAAACAGATCTTCCGCCCGAAAAACACATAAGTCCAACCCAAAAAGAAAAATTCTTGGGCCGGTCGCGCTTATCATTTTCTTGTCGATCGGTTTGCTGGGGTTTTTCTGGCAGGATCTGGGTTTTGCCGCTCCCGATTGGCTAATTTCCCATAAGACATTCTTCGTATAAACAAATACCGTGCGCACACACCTCCTATTCGTATTTTTTTTTGTTATTGCCCTCCTGGCCGGGTTTTTGATCTCGCAGCATCCACCGTCCATATTAATCTGGGCAACACTGGCTTTTGCCGTTTTTGTTGTCTCATTCGTGAATATCGAGTGGGGCCTTTATATCCTAATATTTTCCATGCTTTTGAGCCCGGAAATTTCTATCGGAGAGACGGCCGGCGCATCCCTCGGCAGAGGCGTAACCCTCCGGGCTGAAGATTTTTTGCTCGTCGTGATTGGATTCAGCTGGTTTGCCAAAAATGCCGTGAACAAGGAGGTAGGCCTGTTCTTAAAGACACCATTGAATAAAGCCATCTTTTTCTACATCCTCGCCTGTCTGGTGTCCACAGGTTTTGGCGTCATGGCCGGTCGGGTTGATGCCAAAACCGGTTTTTTATATGTGTTAAAGTACGTTGAATATTTTATTGTCTATTTTATGGTGGTCAATCATCTGAAAAGCACCGACCAGATCAAACGCTTTGTATTTTGCCTGTTGCTGACCTGTTTTATTACGGGCATTATGGGAATTCTCCAGATTCCGGGGGGGCAGAGGGTCAGCGCCCCATTTGAAGGGGAAATCGGCGAGCCCAATACCTTCGGCGGATACCTTTTGTTTCTGGGTGCAATTACAGCAGGGCTGTTGTTAAAAGCGCAAAACGGCCGGTCAAAACAATTGTTCATTTTTCTGATCCTGGCGATTGTTCCTTCTTTCCTTTTTACCCAGTCCCGCGCTTCCTATCTGGGTCTAATCGTCGCATGTTTTGTTATCGGGATGTTGACCCGACACCGCATAATTATCACCGGCTTTTTGGCATCAGCGCTTTTGTTGAGCCCCTTGTTCCTTCCTCAGGAAGTTAAGGATAGAATCCTTTACACCTTTACCCAACCGCAGGAAGCCGGGCAGGTTCGTATCGGGGAGATTCGTTTGGACACATCGACCTCTGCCAGGATAAAGAATCTTAAACAAATTATGCGAGATTGGCCCAAGAAACCGATAATCGGTTACGGTGTTACCGGATACGCGTTTTTGGACTCTCAATATCCCAGAGTGCTGATAGAAACAGGTATACTAGGATTAATTGCCTTCCTTTATCTTCTGTATTCCATTTTTAAATTGGCCTTTCGCCGGATGAGGGATGCAAAGAACCCCTATTTTAAGGGTCTGGCTATTGGATTTTTTGCCGGCTATATCGGCCTTTTATTTCATGCCCTGGGTGCCAATACCTTTATCATCGTTCGAATCATGGAGCCCTTCTGGTTTTTTGCCGGTATTATTGCTGTTTTACCCGCTCTGGAACGACAACACCAGGAACAACCGCAGGAAGATCATCCCCGCTTTCGAAGGCTTGCCTCAGCAAAAACATCGCTTCCAGTCAATCCCCGGCTTCAATCCTAAGACGCACGCAGATCTGGCTTTTCAATTCGCCGCAGACCCGTCTTCGCGCAGGGCTTCGCCGCGGCAGGTCCCATACGGACGCACACTAACTTTTGTTCGGCCGATTTCGGCCGAACAAAAACTGCCAATCGCCTCACGACAAACAAACTTCCAACTTATTTTTTGTAATGGGACGGGTGCATATGGCAGAAAATAAATAGGTTACAAAAGAAAAAAACTGTTTGCCCGGAGGGCATGCAGCTTTTCCTTGCTCAGGTCGAGCAAGGAAAAAGTACTGTCTGCGTATTTCTGCGGACGTCTGCGGTTAATTTAAAAATCACTCTCGATAAATGGCGGGGTGATTATTTTTGAGCCAGCTAAATGCCAGAAAAAGCCCGGAAATGGTTTTGCCATCGCTGATTTCCCCTGCCAAAATCATCTGCAATGCCTCACTCAAATTCATTTTATGCACATTGATCATTTCATCATCATCCAGGTCCTGCTCGGCCGGTTTCAGATCCAAAGCCAGAAAGAGGTGAATGCGTTCATCCGAACAACCCGGCAGGGGTGTAATCGTACCCAACTGATACCAGTCCGTTGCCGAATATCCGATTTCCTCGATCAACTCTCTTCGGGCACAGGTTAAGGGCGATTCGCTGGGGTCCAGGGTTCCGGCCGGGATTTCCCAGATGAATTCCCGGATGGCATGGCGGTACTGTTTGACCAATACGACTTCCCGATCGTTGAGCATCGGGACCATTGCAGCGGCGCCCGGGTGCCGGATAAAATCCATATCCGAGGTCACCCCATTATCAAGGGTATAATTTTCATTCACCAGGCTGAATATGCGACCTGTATGGAGGGTTGCACTCCTGTTAATTACTGCAGACATAACGGATTCCTATTCATTATTTCTATTTTTATGCTAAATTTAGACTATTACATGAGCCTGTATTGATCAAGTCACGACTTTGCAGCCAGTAGCCGGTGACCGGAAGCCAGGAGGCAATAGCCAGTAACCACGGGCCTGCAGGGACACCGGCAACCCGCACCCCTTATCGAGAATGGGGTTCTGTGTACCTTGCACTTTTTGAAAAAATAGGATAAATTATTGTAATATATGCACATAAATATGAAGATGAATTGGAACGGATCCAGTTTTCGGATTGAACCTGAATCTTTCACCTGGAGGAATGATGCCAAAGACGCCGACGATTAAAACTGCACTGCCGGGACCGCGCGCCAAGCAATTGATTAAGCTGGACAAATCTTATGTCTCACCGTCTTACACCCGGGTTTACCCGCTGGTGGTCGATCAGGCCGAGGGGCTGTGGGTGCATGACGTGGATGGGAATGTCTTTCTGGATTTCACGGCCGGCATTGCCGTCAATGCCACCGGTCACTGCCACCCGCATGTGGTCAAGGCCATTCAGCATCAGGCCGGGCAGTTGCTGCACATGTCCGGAACGGATTTTTACTACACCCCTCAGATTCTACTGGCTGAAAAACTGGCCTCACTGGTTCCCGGCAAAAGAGCCAAGCGGGTATATTTCGGGAACTCGGGCGCGGAGGCCGTTGAGGCCGCCTTCAAACTGGCGCGCTGGCATACCAAGCGCGAACTCAATATCGCCTTCTTTGGCGCTTTTCACGGCCGGACCATGGGCGCACTGTCTCTGACCGCCAGCAAAACAGTGCAAAAAAAACACTATAACCCCTTAGTGCCCGGCATTACCCATATTCCGTATGCCTACTGCTATCGATGCGCCTACAATCTGTGCTATCCGGAATGCGATTTGTTCTGTGTCAAATGGATTGAAGATACGCTTTTTCGAACAACCGTACCGGCCGAAGAGGTCGCTGCCATTTTTGTCGAACCCATACAGGGCGAAGGCGGCTACATTGTGCCGCCTCCCGGGTTTCACAAAGAAATGTATCGAATCGCCCAGCAGTACGGTATCCTTTACGTTGCCGATGAAGTGCAATCCGGCATGGGGCGCACCGGCAAAATGTTTGCCATGGAACACTTCGAGGCCCGGGCGGATATTACGGCGATTGCCAAAGGCATTGCCTCCGGGTTGCCGCTCGGGGCCATGGTGGCACCTGCGAAAATCATGGACTGGGAAGCCGGATCCCATGCCTCTACTTTCGGCGGCAATCCGATTTCATGTCAGGCGGCCATGGCGACCATCGAGCTGTTGGAGAAGAGTTTAATGAAAAATGCAACGGTTCAGGGCAAGCGCCTCATGCAGGGGCTGCACGAACTGCAAAAAACATATGAATGCATGGGGGATGTGCGCGGCAAAGGCCTGATGGTCGGCGTGGAATTTGTAAAGGACCGTGAGACCAAGGAACCCGCCACCGCCTGGCGGCCCCGGATCATTCGCAAGGCATTTGAAAAAGGCCTGCTGATTTTAGGCTGTGGCGAAAACAGCATCCGCTTCTGTCCGGCGCTGACGGTCAGCGCCAAAGAAATCGACTTAGGCCTTACTATTTTTGAAGAGGCGGTTAGAGAAGTTTGCAGCTGATTTCTGTTTGCAGATTTTTGGGAAACAAAAAAGAGATGCCTCCCCGTAAGTTGAGGGAGGTATTTTTTTTCAGAAAATTGGCAGATAAAGGTCTGTCTTTGGCAAACTGTGGGCTGAGCGCCAGAGGAGCGCTTCGCTTTAAGAGCACTGCGTTTTAAGAGCGGCTCTTCGAGCCTTGAAGTCTGTTGAAGAGGACTGAGTGCTGAGCTATGGGGACTGAGCATTAAATTAGCGTCAAGAAGCACATATGGCTAATGGCCAGTTATGAATTGATGAAGGACGCTGCCGCCAGCCAGCGACTCACGGCTTCGGCCACACCGCATTCGTTGTTGGAAGCCACCACCGGGAATCGGTTTTTTAAATCATGCGGGGCATTATCTACCACAAAGCTGCAGGCGGCCCATTCCAGCAAATCCACGTCATTATAGTCGTTGCCGACTGAAAGTGCCCGATCGGCGTTCAGGCCATATGCTGCCGACAGCCATGCAGCGGTCAGGCTTTTGGAAACGGTCGCCGGAAAAATTTCAATCCAGGTGGATTGTCCGTCCAGCGGTGATGTTGTCTGGATAATGTTAAGGCCCGGTAATGCTTTTTCCAGCGTTGAAATAACCGGCCGGTTATCTGCCGGCGGAAGTATCGCCAGCAACTGGGTTGCATTGCCAAACCCATCGGCGGCTGTCTCCAGCGGTTTTGCAAATTGATGGTATAATGCGATGCGATTTTTAAAGTCCGGGTTGTCGGGAGTTGATTCAACATAGCTGAAAACGTGGTTGTCCGGGATCGGATGGTGAACCATAAAATCAAGGTTGTTGGCCTGAAGAATCTTAATCGCCCGACTGACTTCATGGGGCTCCAGGCTGACTTTTCGGATGATGCTGCCGCCGGGATGCCGGATAATGCCGGCGCCGCTGGAAAATAAAATAAAATCCACCGGCAGCTCGGAGATGGAGACGGTGTTAATCGAGTACAGGGACCGCCCGGTGGCCACCGCCCTGATGATGCCAAGCTCGCCCAGCCGTATTAATGCATTCAGATCGGTATCGGAAAAACTGCGGTCTGAGCGCAGCAAAGTCCCGTCAAAGTCGCAGACGAACAGCCCGCAGGGCGTTTGACCGTTATGCCAGTCCGTTGCCGGAATATCCTGGGAAATGTTCATATGATGAAAAGCGCTTTCTAAAAAAGCGGACAATTTCGGGAAACACGATCAATTCGGATAAGCTTTGATGAACGGATAATAGGTAAAGAGGTAGGGGAGTGTCAATTAAAAACCCGACTGTCGTGTTTCCCAACGCCCCTGTATTGTGTTCCTAAAGTAATCAGCAAAATATAGTTTTGTTTTAGGTGTCAGGTGTCGGGTGTCAGGTCTGAAAACATAGGACTGAGGACTGAGTGCTGAGGTTTGAGGTATATCGAAATAGAAAGGGGCGGAAATGGCCGTGCCAGCTCATGACGGAAAACGACAACTCATGGTCTTAGGCGGACGATTCATGGCGGAAACCGACACGTCATGTTGAAATGGTCGGGCACCAAGCAGGCTTTTGTGCTCGGTCCCCAGTCCTCGGCACTCAGTCCTTATTTTCCCTGACACCCAGTACCTCGATTATCAGTAAAGAGTGTTGGAAAAACCAACACCAAATAATTGCTAAAGCTATCCGGCTAAAGTGACGATATATAAAATACAAGGGAAATC
>JBFFCW010000214.1:0-6772 GCA_041559695.1 Desulfobacterales bacterium | reverse complement strand
AAGCGCATTGCCGCCAAGGCACCCATTGCCTTTTGCCTGATGGATATCGACAACTTCAAAGCCTACAACGATCATTACGGATATGCCAAAGGCAACGACATTATCCAGGCCACCGCCACTGTGATCAGTGAAGCGGTTGCCAGATACGGAAACGACGATGATTTTATCGGCCACATCGGCGGGGATGATTATGTGCTGATCACCACCCCTGACCTTTACCCGCGGATCTGCCAGGCGGTGATAGATACCTTTGATAAAACGATTCCCGGATTTTACGATGAGGAAGACAGACGACGCGGCCACATTCTCGGCGAAAACCGCCAGGGCCAGGAAGTCAAATTTCCGCTGGCGACCCTGTCCATCGCGGTCGTAACGAATATAAAGCGCAAATTTAAAAACCACATCCAGTACGGTGAAGTGGCTGCGGAAATGAAGGAGCACGCCAAAACAGTGGCCGGCAGCAACTTTATGGTGGATCAGCGCGGTGATGATTCGCGCAAAGACAAAAAAAGCCGCAAACTCATCAGTCTGCAGGATATCAAGCGGAGTGCAAAAGGAAAATAGATGCACACATCAAACACGAAAATGAATCTCACGGTTATCATCGCACTGGTCGTTGCAATCAGCGGCTGTTCTCATACGGTGAATTCCGCTAAGGTGACTGCAGACCCAGTCAGCCAACAGGTTGCCAGTGACAAATACGCCCAGGAAATTTTAGAGCTGAACCAGGTTATTCGCAATGATTCAAAATCCGCTGAAGCAAAAAATGCGCATCTGAAACTTGCGCAACTTTATCTCGATCACAAGAATCACCGCCGAAATTATCAAAAGGCCTTTAAGCATCTTAAATCCTATATTATTCTGGAGGAATCTTCCGTCGATGGCGAAATGCTAAACTGGATGGCGTCACTCAAAGAAATCGACCGTCTTTCGAAACAGATTGCCTCACAGCATCAGCAAATCAACAAGATCCAGGGTCAACTTAAGCAATCAAAAAAAGCAAAATTGGCACTACGCCAAACCAACAGCAAATTAACCCGCGAAGAAATCAACCTCCGGGAAAAAAATCGCAAGCTCGAAGAATCCAATCAAAATCTTAAAAAAACCATTGAGATGTTAAAAAACCTCGATCAGCGCCTGGAAGAAAAAAGAAAGACATTTCAATAATTGAGGCATATCAAATTGAGTGTGGCGCACAAAATGAGACGCTCCAGAGAATTACCCCACGCCCCCCCTGGTATTCCCCCAGACATTACTATAATAATTATCAGAATCCAAAATGGCGAAGGGCGATGTCGGGCCTTATCTGCTAAGCGTCGATCGGGCTGCCCGGCAGTTGCTGGCATGCATTGAAAAGAAACCGGTTCGATACACCGCTCCGAAGATCGTGATCCCGCTGGTAAGCGTTCGTCGTTGGTTGTTGCGGTTGAGCAACCGATGCGCTAAGGTATGCGCTTGAAAACCGATAAATTCAGGCGTGAACATGGGGGAAACGCATGAAATGGAAATGGCTGGCGGCATTTTTAATCGGCCTATTCGTGGTCGCAATCGGAATCTATTCGATCCTTGATCCTGAAGTCAACGAGCTGAATGAAGCGGCTCGCGCACGGTTAGGCGGCAGCTATATCAAACTTTCTGATGGGATGACGCACTACAAATTGCAAGGCCCGCCGGACGCAAAGCTGGTGGTTCTGGTGCATGGGGCAACGATCCCCATATGGACCTGGGACCAACAGGTTCGGGCGTTAACGCAAGCCGGTTTTAGAGTGCTCAGCTATGACAATTTTGGCCGGGGGTATTCCGACAGGCCCGCTGTAACCTATGACCAGAAGCTGCATCTAAGGCAGTTAAAGGAACTGGAGGACAAGCTGGGCTTAACCAAACCCTTTGATCTAATCGGCATTTCGCTTGGCGGGGGCACCGCTGTTAATTTCACCGCCCGATATCCCGACCGGGTCGATAAACTGGTATTGATTTCACCCTTGATCAACAACTATAAAGTTCCCTCTTACTTTGGCATACCGGTCTTTGGTGAATTTTTAGCCCGTTTAGCCGGTATCCGCGTAATTTCAAATCGTTTTGCTTTCCTGATTGGAAATCATCCGGAATCCGAAAAATATACCCGACTTTTTGTGGCGCAAACCACTTACAAAGGTTTCCAGCAATCAATTTTATCAATGCTCAGAAATGACGCTGTCGGGGACTACCGTGCTGCCTATCAGATCGTTGGCAGGCAAAAGCGGAGTGTATTGCTAATCTGGGGAACCGAGGACAGCGGGGTCACCCAGCCAATGATCAGCGACATACAGTCCGCTATTCCGCGGCTGACGTTTAAGCCGGTGGAAGGTGTCGGTCATGGAATCGTGTTTCAGAAGCCGGAAACCGTCAGCAAGTTAATAACAAATTTTTTGCTAAATTGAGCATTTTAAATTCTAACAGGGGATCATTTTGAGAAACACCCCTTCTTCGAATCATTCCTGGCTGGCCGGGTGGATGCCGGCCCATGAAATCACCCTCTGGGGTACCGCTGACCTGCGGGATTTCGCAACACCAAAAGATGATAGTGGTCAAAGACTGCCGTTTGCGGTTTCCTGGGTGATCCCCATGAACCCGCACATCATGGCCGGCATAATGCAGGGCCCCAACCAGGCCTATGCCGATGAGTATGCCCGGGTAAATCATCTTATAAACGAACTGGCACGGCGGCTGGCGGGCGAAATCAAAAACCGGGGCTTTAAAGCTTACGCGCTGGCGGCGTCTGAGCGCACGGATAAGGTCAACATTAAAGGAGATTTTCCCCACAAAACCGCAGCCACCCGGGCGGGATTGGGCTGGATCGGACGTCACTGCCAGCTGATCACCCGCAAGTTCGGTTCATGGATTCGCCTGGGCACCGTCTTCAGCGATATGGCGTCGTTCGGCGGAATCCCAATGGAGCGCAGTTTTTGCGGTCGCTGTGTGCGCTGCGTTGAGGCCTGCCCCGCAAACGCATTAACGGGTAATGCGTGGCATCCAGGGCTTCAGCGTGAAAAAATCCTTGATGCAGCGGCTTGCGACCGCTGGAAAAAAGAAAATTATTTTGAATACCACCAGGGGCATAACTGTGGTATTTGTTCATCGGTGTGCCCCTATGGAAGAAAGGTTTTAAGGCGACAGGCCCGATAGGCACAGCGGCCCATAATCACCCGCAGGGGGCATTGGCGAAAGGCTTGATTAAATTCCAGACTAGCGATATTCAATCGAACTGGTTATTTAAGATGCGGTCAAACAGGCCATCTTCCGATTCTTTATTCTTTGCTCGATTCATGAAAATCAGCCTGATGATAACCGTGATCATTGGCCTGGGCATTTTCGGGTGCGCTACCCAGCAAATTCGTTCTGTCACCATTTTTTCGATTCAAGGCCGTGTTCTTGATCAGGATTCGAATTTCCCACTTGAAGGGGTCAATGTTTACTTTGTCGACACCGGTTATGATTATACCCTTTCCAGGCAAGTGACGCCGATCAAAGTGGCACAGAGCAATTCAAGGGGAAAAATAGCGGTTCGATTTAACTATTTGTGGGAAAGAAGAAAAACGGCTTTTAACAATCCGCCCAGAGCGACATTAGATATTGTTTTATCCAGGGATCTTTATAAAACAAAGACCTTCCATTTTAAAGAATCTGAACTTGAAACGGACGGCGTTACATTTTTGATCAACCTGGAAGATGTTTACATGGTTCGGGAAATGGAATGATCCACCCATGAATCGTTCGGTTGCCAGATATCCGGGTTCGTCAATTGCCGCGAGGGTTACTTTTTTTGCGGGCGTATTGGTCATTTTGGGGGTCCTGGCGGCGCTATTCGGCTGCTTTCCGACCGGGGCCCCCGGTGCGCAATCTGAGCCCGCTCAACCCACTGGACAAGGCAGTTCAACTTCTATCATTTGGTCCGAGCTGCTTCAGAAAACGCCGTTTCCCCACACGGCGCCACTTCCTGCCAGGGTGCACACCGCTTTGGATGGAACCTATACCAAGTTCGATCCCAAAAAAGCGCCGCCGGTTCCCTGCCGGCGCTGCCCGGATTACGCACCCCAGGGCGGCATATGGAAACTCGATTTAGACAAAGGTATTTTCCGAATCTTTCATGAATCTACCGGCTGGCGAAGTCTGGGGTCTTTTGTTATTGAAGGGAACCGGGTGCAGTTATTTAATGACCCCACATGTATTGATGTGATGGGATCTTATACCTGGACATTAGAAGAAGGGCACTTAAAACTGCGTGTCCTTCAGGATGAATGTGCCATCGGTATGCGAGCAGAAAATTTAACAACGTTTCTCTGGATGGCATGTCAGCCGCCTTCGATGGAAGCGGGCTTCAGTGGTCACTCGGAGAAACCTTCCGGCTGCGAATAATGGGATCGCGTATGAGCATACAGGGAATTTTCTTTGATCTTTACGGAACCCTGCTGGTCTATGGGAATATGAAAAAAGCCTGGTCTGACTGGCTGTCAACGTTTTATCATTTGCTGAAAAAGCAGGGTTTGAATCTGTCCGAAAAATCCTTTTCACAGGAATGCGATGGCTTTTTCAGCGCGCCGGCGCCGACCAGCAATGAAGATCATTTAACCGTTCTAGAACGTCGTATTCAGCACCTGTGCCTGAAGCTCAACTATCAACTGCCCAAAGAAAAACTCAGCCATATCGCCGGTACGATCGCCGACGCATGGCAAAACCATATCTCAATCGATCCTGCGGCGATGCCGGTTTTAAACGCTTTAAAGCGAAAAAAGAAAACGGTCGGTCTGGTGAGTAATTTCGACCATCCGCCGCATGTTCGGCGCATTTTGTCCGATAATGGATTGGAAAACATCTTTGACACCACCATCATCTCCAGTGAAGTGGGTGTTAAAAAACCAGACCCTGCCATCTTTGCACTGGCACTTCACCAAACCGGGATTTCAGCGGCTGATGCTGTCTATGTCGGCGATACCCAAGCGGATGTTGCCGGGGCCATCGCAGCCCGAATCCATCCGGTATTCATCAAAAGGCCGGTTAACCGCACGGACAGCAATGCATTGGATTTCCAGGTAGCGTATCCTAATGAAAATCTTTCCGAATATCGATCCTGGGAAAATGAGGTTACAATAATTTCGAGGTTGCAGGAAGTTTTAGATATAACTATCCGCTAAAATGCGAAAAAGCGCGTTTTACAAGGAGAAACCCTTGAATTCCACCCGGCATTCAAATTTTAAAGCGAAAAGAGTGACCCGCAATTTTGTACAGACCATTCAGGCGCCGCCGTCAGTGGTCCATTCTTTGATCTGCCCGGTCAAAGAGGCCGAGTGGCTGGATGGCTGGGATTATCACCTGATTTTTTCGGATTGCGGCTTGGCGGAAAAAGGATGCGTGTTTACCTCCAAAAGTGACGGTGAAAAAGACACCATCTGGCTGATCACCAAAAGAGATGATGCCACCTGTGAGACGAATTTTGCCCGCATCACCCCGGATTCAAGAGTGGCCGAAGTAACGGTTCGCGCCGAGGACAGCGGCCGGCGAGCCTCCCGCGTTCACATCACCTATACCATCACCGCGCTGACCGAAGCGGGTAATCGGTTCATCGAAAATTTTACACAGGATAATTTTGTAAAAGATATGAAATTCTGGGAAGCCACCATGAACCATTATCTGGCGACCGGCAAAGCCCTTCCTCAGTCCGATCCCGAGCATTGGTTAAAATATGAATCTGACAAAAGGGGACATAAATGACCGCAATACCATTTTCATATTACCGCAAACCGTTGATCCTCTTGGGTATCGTCATCCTCGTCTGCATTGCGACCGTGACGGCGCCCCCGGCGGGACGGTTCAGCTGGCTGCTGGAGGTCGGCCCCGGGCTCGCCGGTATCGCTGTGCTCATTGCCGTTTATCGCCGATTCCCGATGTCGCACATGGTTTACTGGTGTGTGTTTTTTCATATGTTCATCCTGATCTACGGCGGTTATTATACCTATGCTAAAACGCCACTGGGGAACTGGGCCATGGCGGTTTTCGGTTTTAGTCGCAACCACTACGATCGCGTAGGGCATATTGCCCTGGGCGTGTTTCCGGTTTTTATTATCCGCGAAGTTCTTTTGCGGGTCACACCGCTGCGAAGGGGCGGCTGGTTTTATTTTATTGTCTTTAGCATCGTTCTGGCCATCGCAGCCTTCTGGGAACTACTGGAATGGTGGATCGCCTTGATCGTGGCATCTGATGTCGGCACTGCCTTTTTAGGCTCACAGGGCGATATCTGGGACGCTCAGTGGGATATGTTTCTGGCACTGGCGGGTGCCATGGTTGCCGTGCCGCTTTTTTACCGGATTCACGACCGGTCAATGATGCGATTGGATAAATTTGACCGTCATCATTTGCTCGAGAGGATTACGAGATGATCAAAAAAGATATCTTGATCAGAAAGGCCGAACCTGCCGATCACGAAAAAATTATTGCCGCCTTGCAGAATTGGTGGGCCGGGCGCGACCTTACCGCCATGCTGCCGAAACTGTTTTTGAATCATTTTAGCGATACCTCTTTGGTGATCGAAAAAGAGGGTGGGATGCTCGGCTTCTTAATCGGCTTTATTTCACCATCGCTTAAAAATGAAGCATATGTTCATTTCATGGGCGTCCATCCGGATTTTCGTAAAAAGGGGATCGGCACGACATTGTATGAGCGCTTTTTTGAAATCTGCCGAAACCATGGCCGCAATATTATACGGGCATGCACATCACCGGTGAACCGGGGCTCGGTT
>JBFFCW010000213.1:0-6774 GCA_041559695.1 Desulfobacterales bacterium | reverse complement strand
TATCGTACGTCAGTGCTACCCGCCCCAAATCCTCTTGCGGTATATGGTAATTCCAGCTGGCCCAGGCGGCCTTTTTACGGGGTAAAATCGATTCGTCTGAGTGCAGGACCGCATGATTGTCCTGATAGGGGATGGCCCCCAAGATTTCTTTTTCGCTGTCTGTCGGATCCTGCAGCATGGCCAGGGCCTGATCGCTGTGGGTGGCAATCACCACCTGATCAAAATGTTCTGTGGGGCTGTTTTCAGCTTGCACCTCGACGTGATCCGGATGTCTCCGAACGGCTTTCACCGGGCAATTGATTCGGATTTGATCCCGATAGCCCCGGGTGATTGGTTTGACGTATTGTCTGGAACCGCCATCGATGACCTGCCATTGGGGTTGATTTCGCACATTCAGAAAACCATGGTTTTTAAAAAACTGTGCAAAATAAAGGGCAGGGAACTCGTTAAATTTGACGGGATCCGCCGACCAGATCGCTTCGCCCATGGGGATAATGAAATGTTCAATAAAAAGCTTTGAAAATCCCTTTTCAGTCAAAAAATTTTCAAGCGTCAGCGTGTAATCGTCACTTTTTAGAAGTTCTTCGGATTCTCGCCGGAATCGAAAAATGTCAAATACCATGCGATAGAACGATGGGCGCAGCAGATTTTTTCGCTGGATGAAAAGCGAATTTAAAGAACTGGGGCTGAATTCCAGGCCGGTTTTTTTACATTGCACACTGAAACTCATGTTCGAGGCTTTCCAGGCCACACCCAGGCGTTTCATCAAATTGACAAAATTCGGATACGTTTTTTCGTTAAATACAATAAAGCCGGTGTCCACGGCATAGGACTTGCCATTAAAGCTGACATCAACCGTGTTGGTATGCCCGCCGACGTAATCCTCTGCCTCATAGACCACCAGTTCATGGTCATCACTGAGCAGGTATGCAGACACCATGCCTGCAATGCCGGTTCCGATGACAGCGATTCGCATGTGGATTTCTCCTCAATGGTTTAGCGATGCATCCGTCCTGTTAATTGATTTAAGGGGTCTCGGCGACCACTCTGTTTTGTTCTCGCAAGCCCTCCGGCAGCCCCCGCAGGTCCCAGACGATACCCAGCCATGAAAGCATCTTGAGCAGGTAATAGGTCATGTCGATTTCCCACCAGTAAAATCCCTGGCGCGCGGTAACCGCATAATGATGGTGATTGTTGTGCCACCCCTCACCCAATGTAATCAACGCTAAGACCGCATTGTTGCGGCTGGTATCCGGGGTATCATAGCGCCGGCTGCCGATCATGTGATCAAAAGAGTTGATGGTCACTGTAGCGTGGAAGAGCACAACAGAGGAAATAAAAAAACCCCAGATCAGCAGCTGCGGACCGCTGGTTCCCAGCTGGGGTGCATAGATCCGGAGTAGATATCCACCCAAAAACAAAGTCGCAGCCAATAGGACCGGAATGACGATGTCAAAGCGATTGATCCAGCGCAGCTCAGGATATTTCGCCCAATCTTTCACAAATTGCATTTTGGTTGGAAAATTCGCAGGCGACGTCAGCCACCCGATGTGGCTCCAGATAAATCCGTGCTGGCTGGGCGAATGGATATCGTTTTCGGTGTCGGCGTAGCGGTGGTGATGGCGATGATGCGCTGCCCACCACAGCGGTCCGCGCTGAACCGAGGAGTTGCCGATGGCGGCGAACACAAATTGCCACAACCGATTGGTTTTAAACGCTTTGTGGGAGAAATACCGATGGTAGAATCCGGTAATGGCAAACATCCGAACAAAATATAGCCCGGCAGCCGTCAAAATGGCAAACCAGCTCCACCCCACCCAGATGACGCCAAAACACATCAGGTGCAATATCACAAATGGAATGATCCGAAACCAATCGACTTTCTTGATCTCAGCGTTCGATAATTGATCAGCAGCAGCTTCTGCGTCGAACCAGCGCCAGAGCGACAACAGAATATTCGATCTTTTAGCGGTATGCCTGATTTTATTCATTAACAAAACGCTTTTGATAATAAGAATTTCAATCTACACGTGTTTGTCAGGTGAAGATTTGGCGGGAACCGTTTACATCTATTCTTAAAGGATTCGGACGACAATTTCAATACCCTTATGCATTAACTTGAGATCATACCGTTCTATCCGAATTGGGCGAAAGTCAAATTTGCCCGGCTTTCCCGTTAGCTCGATCTTTGCTTTGCTCTGTCAAGCGTCCAGGGGCTCGGCTGCCGCTATCGACCGCTGGCACTTTAAAATTTTACACCTCTTTTTCACTTTGGTTTCAGGCGATCTGGGTTTTAGAGACGATCAAGATTGGAAGGCAGCCAATAAAAAGAAATGGAGTCGTCCAGGACGGCGGGAATGACCTGGTGAATGGTTGGAAATTTCGGTTCCACACCAATGGTTTGGTGGATCGTTCCGGGTACGACCGGCAGACGCAAATTCCAGCAGGATATAGCGCCGCTGGGATAGGGATTCGCCTGGGCGGTTAATGCGAAGAGCACATCTAAAATACGGGTGCCCGCATACGAGATGGTTCGCGGAATGTGCGTCACGCGCAGCCGTGGATAATAGGTTTGCACCGTTTCAAAATATTCATTCCAGGTGCAGGATAGCTCATCGGCCACCACCCAGATCCCCGGCCGACCGTTTTGGGCGGCATGGATCAGGGCCCGGGCCGCGTCATAGACATGGATATGGGCAAAGGGGTTTTCGCCTCTTCCCGGGAAAAAGACCTTGCCGTGCCGAACCTGATCAAACAACAGGCTGTGGGCCCCGTAAACATGCGGCAGGCGCAAAGATACAAAGCAGATGCCGGCAGTGGCGGCCATCTCTGCCAGGCGCTGTTCGGCCTCGAGCTTGGCCCGCCCGTAACCCGACTGCGGTGCGGGTTGCGTCTGTTGATCGATCGGCTCGTTGCGATCCCCGTAGACGAGCAGACTGCCGCCAAACACAAAGATTTTGACGCCTGCTTTGATGGCGGCCTGCATGAGATTCATGGAGCCCCTGACAATGGATGGATACAGACGCGGATAGGGTTCAAAAGCAGCCCGCGCCCCCAGATGAATGACGGTATCAACCCCCTTAAGTATACGATCCAGGCTTTCGGGGCTGCGGATGTCGGCCTGCATGATGTCGGCTTCCAGATTTCTGAGCATCAGCCCGCGCACAGGACGCCTGACCATCAGCCTGGGCCGCATGCCCCGCTCTGCCAGTTGCCTGGAGACTTCGATGCCGATAAATCCGGTGGCCCCGGTAACCAAAACTTTTTGCACCATTGGGATTCCCATTACCTGAAGGTTCTCAGAGAACTCATGCCCCCATCGATGTGAATAATCTGACCGGTCATCCAGGCGCTGTGATCTGAGAGTAAATGGACGGCTAAACCGGCAATTTCCTGCGGCGTTCCAACCCGCTTCAGCGGGTGACGATCCGACGATGCCTGACGTTTTTCTTCACTGGACAGTAAATTTTGGGCCAAAGGCGTATCGGTCAGGGAAGGAGCGATCGCATTAAACCGGATACGGGGCGCAAATTCAGCGGCCAATGATCGTGTTAATCCCTCCACAGCCGCTTTGGCGCCGGCAACGGAGGCATGAAATGGCATGCCGGTTTTTACGGCCACCGTGCTAAAGAGGACAACAGCGGCGCCGGTTTTAGATTTTTTTAGACGGGTTAAGCAGGCTTGAATGGTCTTCACCGCACCCAAAAAATTAATCTGCAGATCTTCTAAAAAATCATCGATGGTCAGACGCTGAAAGGGCTTGAGCCGGATGGTTCCCGGACAGTAAACCATTCCATCCAGCACTTCCGGGAGGTCTTCGAGATTGAGCGGGTCCTCCTCCACATCCAGCGTAAAATGATGCACGCGGCCGAGGCCGGCGAGTTGATCATGGGTTCGCGAACCCACGTAGATTTCGTTGCCTTTTTCATGAAGCGCTTTGACAATTTCCAGACCAATGCCGGAACTGCCACCCGCAACAAAAAAACGTTTCGTGTCCATCTTTCGCCCTCCTCAAATTGTCGATTTCTTGATTTTCAATAAGCCGGCATCTTCGTTGACGGCAAATTCAGTCGCTGCACAGAAAATTGTAATTCACTGATTTTTCTGCCGCATTTCATTTTGGCGCATCGGCATCGAGTCGATCAATTCAAAAACCGCTGCGATATCGATCTGATCATGACGCTTCAGTTTTGTGCCGCCATCTTTGCCGACCAGAATGAGGCTGAATGTATTTCGGGGTACGGCAAAGTGATCGCGTATCGAATCGGCCTGCTGGCGGTCTAAAGATGTCGTGTTCATTCGGGAAGGGCCTTGTGCCGTCACTTCAAAAACAACCAAATCCCGATCTTCCACTTCAGCTTTTTGAGCCATGAGTTGGTTCTGTAGATTTTTGAAAAGCGGATAATTGCCATCCGGAGCAAAAAGAAAAAGCAGCCGGTTTTTCCACTGAAACTGCGTTAAATCCATTGACATTGCCTTTTCGGGGGCACCAATGGTTACCGCAATTGACATGAAACCGATAACGGCAAATGCTTTCACCATTAAATTTCGTCCTCACTTTTAATGAATTCTGTTTGCAAATTGTAATTTACTGCGCATTATTGGATATACCATAAGTCTGTACACTGTATTGTAAAGACCTTTTAAAAAACCGTCGTTTGAATCGCCAAGACCTTGTTGCTCACGAAAGCCAATGAAACCCGTCACCATCGGATTTTCAATCCACCGGCCGGAAGTTATCGGCATCACTGCCGATTTAATGCAGCGTCACGATGTTATTTTTCTGGAAGAACCGCCGGTAAATGGATTACAAGGAATGCTTCAAGGCGCACAGTCCATTGATGACTATTTACTGCCCGCCGATGTTGAATACCCCGAATTTAGCCGCCGCATGTGCCGCCTACTGCGTGAACTCTATCAGAACGGGAAGAAAATCGTTCAGGTGGAGCCGTTTTTACAAAATCTTGTGGCGATTCATACTTTTTTTTCACAGGGCCATCGCCCCAATGAACTGAAGCCGGAATCGCTTCGCTATCAGGTATATTCAGCGGAGCGAGATGCCACCAAAGCACTTTTAGATTACTATCAGATCGTGATGAGCGGCTCATTTCAGGCCGCAATCAGGGCCATCATCCGGTTTGCGCGCTTCGATGCGGCCCGATTTCGGCTGCGCGACGCCTTGCGGGCCCGGGCGTTAGCCGCTGAATTGAAAAAAGGGTCAGCCGCATACATTGAAGCCGGTGCGATTCATTTTATGCTATACCATTTGCTGAAAAAAAGAATGCCGAAACAGGTTCAACTAAAACCCGTATTTTTAGCCCGTAAAGCGCTGAAAACCCTTGGCGTGAAGGGCCACCTGTTCGGACCCGGTGATCAGTTGACCCTGGCCTATATATTTCATCCAAAAGTCAATGGAACCCTGAAAGAAGCGTTGCTGGCAGCCCGATCATTGATTTATTCGAAATTGGTTGAAAAGCAAGAAGTGCCGGACGATTTGGAAACGTTTCCGCATGTTCGCAACGAGCTCGCCTGTATCCGAACGGTCAAGCTGCTGGCTCTGGATGACTGCGATCGACTGTTTCCGCTGATCCGTCGCCTTAAAACCGCCCACGCCCGGCAGCTGGTGGACGATTATCTAGTCCGCGTTAAAAAGCTCGGCCGACAAAACCTAAACCGTCAATCATTACAAAGGCAGACTTTAGGAGAAACGATTTGAAATGAAACCGATACCGTTTAACCCGCGAAAAGATCTTGCGCCTGTCGTATTCGATACCAAAATCTGCCGTCTGGCAGCCGAAATAAAACGACTGGGAATTCCCTGGCAACCGCATGTGGGATGTTTTGTCTGGGACCCGGACGAGCATATAAAGGCCGAATCGCCATTTCCCCACAGAATATATTTTATTCTGAGCCTGCCGAGGTTTGTTGACCTATTCGGCAGTATTGAAGCGATTGCTGAAAAACTGGTATGGCTGCCGACCTGGCACCAGGCCCGGCTGCTGTGTCAACAACTGGGCGTGCCCGATCAAATCGTGGCAACCATTTGGCAACGACAAACACCGCCAACAGCGGGTGAAGAATTGGTACAAATTTATAAGCTTCTTATCGGCACGCTAAAAGAATAAAGCCCATGGTGAAAGCGACGGGTAGGAGAAAACCGCCATGAACACAACGGAACCGGATAGCCGAATCCAGCGATTCTGCGAAGCCATGATCGCAAAAAGACTGGGAGATATCTCTACCCTGCCCAATAGGTTGGTCAAAAACGTATTTGACGTTTACGGTGATTTCATTGACGCCTATTTGAACATTTTGAGACAGAAAGAAGGCAAACCGCGGAATTGGTTTCCAGAATCACTCTCAATTGATCCGGCATTGGGCGATCAAATGCGGCATTTTTTTTCGGATTATCAACATATCACCAAAGCCTTTCTCGCCCTGAACAAGCAAATTGATGAACTGCGCAAAATTGATAAGGACAAGCAGCCGAATTTGTATGAGCACACGGTGGCCAATATTTTAAGCCATGAACACCGATAGCCGTCGCGGCACATTTTACCTGGAGGTTTATATGAAATTAACAGATGTCGACGTTGTCGTCGTCGGTGCCGGCCTGGCCGGATTGTCTTGTGCCAGACACCTGACAAACCGCAGTGTGCCTTGTATCGTTCTTGAAGCCGATGATCGAATCGGCGGGCGCCTGAAAACCGATGTGCTTGACGGGTTTTTATTAAACCACGGATTCCAGGTATTGCAAACCGCATACCCCGAGGC
>JBFFCW010000212.1:0-6777 GCA_041559695.1 Desulfobacterales bacterium | reverse complement strand
ATTATCCATCCGTCATGATCGTCCTGGGTGGAACCATGGGAGCAACCCTTTTGGCCTATCCGCTTTCAGAAGTGCTCGGCGTGTTCAAGGTTGCCAAAAACGTGTTTGCGCACCGTTCCCAGATTCCGAGCGATTTGATTCCGTTGATGTCGGGTTTTGCCAAAAAGGCCCGGCAGGAAGGCATCCTTTCATTTGAGTCCCAGCTTAAGGACATTAAAGATCCTTTTCTGGCCCGGGGCATCCAGATGGCCATTGACGGTATGGAATCTTCTTCGATCGAAGAAGTCATGTCGATTGAAATTGAATATCTGGAAATGCGGCATCGACTGGGGTCCGAGATATTTTCCACCATGGGCGGTTTTGCACCGGCAATAGGGATGCTGGGAACCATTATCGGCCTGGTGCAAATGCTGATGCAGATGGAAGATCCCAGCCAGATTGGAGCGCCGATGGCAGTGGCTTTGCTGACGACTTTTTATGGAACCCTGCTGGCCAACCTGCTGTTCCTGCCGGTCGCCGGTAAGTTAAAAACACGCAGCAAGCAGGAGGTCCTGGTCAAACAGATGATTCTGGAAGGGGTTATTTCGATCCAATCCGGCGATAATCATCGGGTGGTGGAGCAAAAGTTAAGAGCATTTATTGCGCCCAAGGCCCGCATGACGGCCGATGCCCAACCGGCCAAGGCCTGAACGGATTCGGCCCGACAATCTTCCGCCGTCCTGCTCTGATTGGGGCCGTAAAAGCGGCAGTGATGTCCATTCATGCAACTCCTTGAATGTGCTAGGAAAAATAAATTAACCGTTAATTCTTCGGCAGCCAATGCGTAAAAAAAATCGAAGATTCGGAGCGAGAAAATCAGATGATTCCCCCGGCGGTAGATGGGAGATCGTTTACTCCGGGTTTGTCCTCATCCTGCTTTGCTTTTTTATTATGCTGAGCTCTTTTTCGACCATGGAAGAAGCCAAAGTCATGCAATTTGTGAAGTCCTTTGTCACTGCAGTGAGTATGATGCCGCGTGGAGCGAAATTTGAAAAGGGTCTGGCCGTTGTATCAGACTCGGCAGACATGGTCGATACTAAATCGGAACTGGCCAAAATTTTTCATACACTCGAAGAACTTGCCTACGAGTTTAACCTGGAGAAACAGATTAACCTGGTGCTTACGCGCGAAGGACTCGTCATGCGGATGTCCGAACACACGGTCTTTGGACTGGGTTCGGCCGATATAGCGGCCGAAGCCCTTCCGCTGCTTCAAAAGGTGGGCGCCATCATTTCAAAAACCGCCTATCAGATTCGGATTGAAGGCCATACCGATGATCTTCCGATTCACACCGAGCGCTATCCGTCGAACTGGGAGCTGTCCACTGCCCGGGCGGTAAATGTGCTCAGATATTTTATCAAAAACCACAACGTTGATCCCCGGCGCCTGGCAGCTGAAGGATTCAGTGAATTTCATCCGGTGGTTGCAAATGATACAGCGGAAAACCGGGAGAAAAACCGAAGAGTCGAGATTATTTTCATTAAGAAAGAACAACCGAAAACGCCCATCGAGGAACTCTTTTGAGAAGACTGCAGCGCAGCCTGGAGAACGGAGGCAGTAAAAAGTCCATCTGGCTGACAACTTTTAATGATCTTGTCACCCTGTTAATGGTTTTCTTTGTTCTCCTGTTTACGATGAGCACGGTGGATACGAAAAAAATGGCGGATTTTCAGTATGCCCTGCAAAGCGGACTCGGAATTTTGGAAGCCGGTAACAAAGTATCCATCAGCGTCAAAAAAACCCAACCGGTCGAAGATATGTCGCATATCATGACCCAGGCTGAGGGCGAGCAACCGAAGCCAGGCAGCAGCCAGCCCGGCGGCAAATTGGTTGACCAGATTCGGCAATTCACGGAAGCCGATCCGGATATTCAGGTTACCCGTACCCATCAGGGAACCCGGCTTTCTTTTGAGGATCAGGTGCTTTTTAATTTTGGCAGAGCCGCGATTAACCCGGCGGGTTTCGTCTTTTTGGATAAGATTGCAGATGCGCTGGACAAAATACCGCATGCGGTGCGGGTGGAAGGCCATACGGATAATGTTCCCATCCAGACTCGCCGCTTCCCGTCAAACTGGGAACTGTCCGTCGCCCGCGCCGTAAATGTAGTAAAGTACTTTGCCGAGGTCAGCAACATAGATCCCAAAAGGCTTTCGGCCGTCGGCTATGGTGAATCGAGGCCGGTGGCCGCGAATGATACCCGGTCCAATCGAGCGAAAAACAGGCGGGTTGAAATTTTTTTATTAACGGAGGGCAAAGAGGAAAATGTCGAATAAATTAATATTTCTGGTTGTAGCGGTTTTGCTGGTCTTGACGATTGGCCTGGCAGCCGGGTTTTTTATGATGTGGCACAAGCTGTCGGCTTTAAGCACCCAGTCCAATATGGCGACCACCTCAGAAACCGGGAAGGCACAGGCTGCGGCACTGGGGCCGCTTTATTCTCTGGACACATTTATTGTCAATCTCGCGGATGCGGGACGCAGTCGTTATTTGAGAGTGACCATGGATCTTGAGCTGGCTGAATCAGCGGATGCCGGAAAACTTACCGAACGGCTGCCCCAGGTCAGAGACAGCATCTTGATGATACTTCCCTCCAAGCAATTTGATGACATTGCCGGCATGGAAGGCAAGATTGCTTTGCGGGATGAAATTCTTGCCAAGCTCAACAGCCTGTTCGTTAATGATGTGGTTACCAATATCTTTTTTACCGAGTTTGTCGTTCAATAAATTTTTGTCCTATGTCAAATCAAATACTCACTCAAGAAGAAATTGATGCGCTGCTTTCCGCCATGGAAAGAGGCGATGTTGATCTTGATCAAGAAGCCAAGAAAGATGTCAAAGCGGCGCCTTATAATCTGACATCGCAAAATATTATGCTGCGGGATCAATTTTCCGCACTGGAAGAAGTTTATGACAAATTCGCCAGGTTGTTACGGGATACGCTTTCATCGGCTTTGCAGCGTTCCATGACCGTTGAGTTTGTATCCTCGGAAATGATTAAATATCAGGAATTCATCACGTCATTTTCCAGTCCGACGAGCTGTAACGTGATCAGAATGGAACCTCTGATCGGCAATGCCCTGTTGTGTATTGAGTCCAATCTTGTTTTTTCTCTGATCGATTGCATGTTCGGCGGCGATGGAAAACCCGCCACTCAGGTACGCGAATTTACGCAAATTGAACAACGCATGATAAAAAAGTTTGCGCTCGATATTTTAGCCGCATTCGAGCATTCCTGGTCAACGATTTATCCCATAAAGATCGTTTTAAGAAAGACGGAGACCAAACCGGCGTTTGTCCAAATGGTGCCGCCCGGCGATACCATGATGATCATTGTCTTTACGATAAAAGGTCAGGAGTTTTCCGGATATTTTCATGTGGCGATTCCTTACCTGATGCTCGAACCAATAAAAGAAAAACTATCACCGAAATACCTGCGGGAAAAAGATATGGGGCACACCTGGCGGCCGCAGTTGAAAGAATTATTAAAAGATACGCAGGTTACGATAATTGCTGAACTGGGAAGAACGCAGCAGACCGTGCGGGAGTTGATAAATCTGCAAGTCGAAGACGTTATTAAACTAAAAGCCGGCCCGGAGGACCTTATATCTATCAGCGTTGACCAGGTTCCCAAATACCGCGGCTATCCGGGGGTCATTAAGGGCAACCGCGCAATTGAAATTGCAAAATTGATAAATTCAAATGGAGGCAAAAAATAGCGATGGCGGATACGGATAAAGAAGTACAGCAAGAGGGCGCTCAGCCGGATGAGGCGATGGCCGACATCGATGAATCGGCGGCCATGCCGGAATCTGACGCCGCGCAAAAGTCAAAATCCGATGGTGCCGCCGATGGCAAGCCGACGGGCAACATGGAGTTTCTGCTGGATATCCCCCTAGAAATTTCAGTGGAGCTGGGTCGCACCAAAATATTGATCAATGAACTGCTGAAACTGGGCCAGGGCTCGGTGCTCGAGCTTTCCAAACTGGCCGGAGAAACATTAGAAATTCTGGCGAACCGCAAACTCATCGCCCGGGGCGAAGTTGTCGTGGTAAATGAAAAATACGGTATCCGTCTGACCGAAATAATTAGCCCCAGCGACCGTATCGAGAGGTTGAAATGAATGCTACGCCGGACATGTTAGCCACTTCGTTGAAAATGCTGGCGGCTCTGGCACTGGTGCTGGGCGGGTTGGGTATTTTTTTTTACTTTACCAGGCGGGTGATGCGTAAAGACATCGGCTCTTCGGGGGGGGGAATGATCCGTGTTTTGGCCAGCCAGTACATCGGCCTTAAAAAAAACATCTCCCTGGTCGAAATTCCCGGGGCCATACTGGTCGTCGGTATCAGCGGTGATTCGATCTGCCGCCTGGCGAAGATAGAAGACAAAACGATTCTGGATCAAATTCATGACCAGGGATCGGGGCGCATTACCCCGTCTTTTAGCGATCAATTGAATAAAATCACCAGCCGTTTTATCAGGCACAGAAACGATCAATAATGTTCAGAGCGCTACCATTAAATCGCCCGTCCGGGGCCAATTTTATTTCGGACTGTCGGAAGCAAAACGTTTCCGGTGGTGCTGAAGCCTTGCAGCGGTTGCAACGACTGCTGCCGGCCGCTGTGGTTCTGGGAATTGTCTTGAGCGCGGTTTTTTTAGCTCCTGAAAACAGTGCAGCGGCAGCGCCACAAACTGCAGCGCCCTTTATCAGCATCGGCATGGACCAGACGCAGGAACCGGGAAAAATGGCCGTCGTGCTGCAGATTTTTTTATTGATGACCATTCTTTCCCTGGCGCCGGCCATTTTGATTATGCTGACCTCGTTTACGCGGGTTGTGATTGTGCTGTCATTGCTGCGCCGGGCACTGGGGACCATGCAAATGCCGCCCAACCAGGTCATGATTGGCCTGGCGCTGTTTTTAACCTTTTTTATCATGACCCCGGTTTGGCAACAGGTCAACCAAACGGCACTGCAGCCCTATTTAGAAGGCAACATTGATCAGCAGCAGGCGCTGCAAAAAGCCGCTGAACCCCTGCGCGGATTTATGTTCAAGCAGACCCGCGAAAATGATCTTGCCCTGTTCGTTGATATCGCCAAGATCGAGCGGCCCAAAGATGTCAATGATATTCCCATTTCGGTTCTGATTCCCTCATTTATTATCAGTGAAGTCAAAACCGCATTTCAGATTGGCCTGTTACTGTATGTTCCGTTTTTGATCATCGACATGGTGGTGGCCAGTGTTTTGCTGTCAATGGGCATGATGATGCTACCCCCCATCATGATATCGCTGCCCTTTAAACTGATGCTATTTGTTCTGGCCGATGGCTGGAATTTACTGATCGGTTCGCTCGTAAGGAGTTTTTTTTAAATCCAAAAGCAAAGCAAAACGACATGACGACCGAATTTTTGACCGGATTCTTTTTTGAAGCGATTAAAACGACCATTATGCTGGCGGCACCCATGCTTCTGGCGGGCCTGCTGGTGGGGCTGCTGGTGAGCATATTCCAATCCGCCACCTCGATCAACGAAATGACGCTGACGTTTATTCCTAAAATGCTGGCGGTGGCGTGTGCGCTATTATTCTTTTTGCCGTGGATGATGCAAACCATGCTCACGTTTACCACGGATTTGTTTAAGAACATTGCGATTTATATTCGCTGATGCAAACCGGGTGGTTTATTTCCGAGCACGGCGACGGCTTTCAAAGATGCTATCGTTTTCAATTCCATTAATCCAGTTACAGGTGCTTTGCCTGATCTTTTTGAGGGTGGGTGCCATATTGATGAGTATGCCGATATTTAAAAGTCAAAGCATACCGATCTTAATTAAATTCGGACTGGCATTGGCCGTCAGCATCGTTTTGTATCCCCTGTTGGACCGAACGGCTTTTCCAGTGGTCAGCGATCTGGGCAGCTTCGCCGTTGGTGCCGTCGGCGAAATCCTGCTGGGAATCAGCATCGGCATGGCGGTTAATTTGATTTTTGTCGGTCTGCAAATGGCCGGACAGATATCGGGGTATCAAATGGGCCTGGCGCTTGCCCAGGTGATGGATCCCTCGGCCGGCCAGCAGGTACCGCTTCTGTCGCAATTTTTTCAGTTGTTTGCGTTTTTGATTTTTCTTACCATAAATGCACATCATTGGTTTCTCATGGCACTGGTTGAAAGCTTTCAGCTGGTGCCGCCCCTTGGGTTTAAGGTCAGCGGCTCTCTGATTGAGCAGTTGATCCATATCGGCGGTCAACTGTTTGTGATCGCCATTAAAGTCGGGGCTCCGGTCATTGCCGCCTTGTTGCTGACCAGCGTTGCCTTCGGGCTCATCGCCCGCACGGTGCCCCAGATGAACGTGTTCTTGGTGGCCATGCCGTTAAAAATTATCATCGGGTTATTATTTATCGGTTTCAGCCTGCCGTATTTGTCGTCTTATTTAAAAACCATATTCAGCAACCTGGGCAATATGATTTTTCTGCTGATGAAAACAGCTTCATAACGCTTAATCGAGGTCAACTATGCCGGAAAGCGGCGGTCAGGAACGAACAGAAAAAGCAACTGCGAAACGCAGAGAGGAAGCCAGGCAAAAAGGGCAGGTCGCTCAGAGCAGGGAAATCCCCTCTGTCTTAATTTTAATGACCGCCATGGGAGTTTTTTATTTCGCCGGGTCATGGATGTTCTGGAACATTGCCGAGGTGATCGGCGCTGTTTTTGAACGACTGGATACTTTGCGGCTCGAAGCGGTTTCCGAT
>JBFFCW010000211.1:0-6844 GCA_041559695.1 Desulfobacterales bacterium | reverse complement strand
CGATTTTTTCAAAGATCCCGCCGAGGCGCTGGCCGAAATTCCGACCCAATGGAATACGGGTGTCTCTTATTTTTACGACGATATCGATCGTCTGGCAGCGTTTATCAAAAAGAAACCCGGACGGGTTTTATACTTTTCCGACAATGCCGGCGAAATTTTCTTCGACATTCGGCTATACGAATATATCAAAGCGCGCGCTCAAAATACGATTCTGGTGGTAAAAGGCGGGCCCTCGCTTAACGATTTAACCCGCGACGAGATGCAGTTTGCTGATCTGGGCGATTTTTTTAGTGAAGTGGCGGACACAGGATCAGACGGCGTTGGGATCGATTGGGAGAATGCCTCAAAAGAATTCTTGGACCTGGTCGCATCTTCAGATCTCATCATTGCCAAGGGCATGGCCAATTTTGAGGCGATCTATCCTAAAAACACAGCCCCGCCTGTTTTTTTTCTTTTTAAAGTGAAATGCGAACCGGTACACCGGCTGATTCAAGCTCCGGTGGGAAGTTTTGTAGCACTCTGGCAGGAAGGCAGTTCTCCCGGATAATTTTCTTTCTTGCTATACTCGCCGAGCTAAATTAAAATTTCATTAGAACCCACCTCAAAAATGTGGATCAGTGTTTTAGGTTGGCCGGTTGAGCCCGTTGCGCCGGATGGAATCGGAAAAATTTCTGTTTTATTTTTTTACGGGCAGACGGGCCATTGGGCTCGACCTAAATCATGTGAGCATTTTAAGGAGGGGTGCAACACCGCCTTAGGCACTTAGACCCATTTTTGAGATGGGCGCCATTAAAAACCATGGGTCAGGGGCGTCATCATCAGAGGAGTTCGCATGAGTATGTATTCGCTTCGCGTAGTTATGGTCATCGCCATAGGGTTAATGGCTTTTTCTGTTAATTGCCCGGCTGAACAATTCAAGTTCGCTGATTGGGTAGGGATCGAAGAAACGGATCCGGCGACAAATATAAAAAGCAGACAAATAGGAACCGTTGCCAGAGACGGCGTCAGCACCTTGTGGCTGTCGGATCTTGACGCCGGCGGGGATAATATTGAGCTGATTTTAAAATCCTCCGAAAAGATTGCCTCGGTATATTTTTCCTATCGAATTGACAGGGTGGATACCCTGGTGATTCGTTCGGCCATAAAGGGCTGTGAATCCCATTGCCTGAAAGATTCCATACCCAAAAAAGATGAGTTGATTAAAACCATGAAAAGAGGGCTAAGAATGCAGTTTGAATACGATTCTTACCCGGATGTTGCTCGGAAACCGATGTTTTCGTTAAGGGGGTTTAGCAAAGCGTATTGGTGGTTGCTGAGCAAATGAAATTCCCCGCTGTCGCGTCCGCTGCCTGCGCTCCAGGTAGAAATGGTTTCAAAACCTCAGACCGGGTTCAAGGGTTAAAAGTGCCTAAAGTGAACGACAGTTTTTGGCCTCACGCAAAGACGCGAAGGCGCCAAGGGTTTTTTATTGTTTAGATTATAATTCTTTGCGGCCTGGCGGCTTTGCGTGAGCCATAATAAAAAAAATTATGTTCGCTTTTTTTGCTTTCGCTCACTTACTTTTTTTACGCGCTTTTGCTCCCAGCCGCTTAATTTCAGCCAGATTTAATTTTACGATAGGAGAAATTTCCGAGGGCTGCCAGTCGGTTTTTTTGGGCTCCTCGGGCCAGGTGAACGGCAGATGAAATACCTGGCCGGGTTCTTTCGCATTTTCTAAAACAGACAGTGCCGCCTTGAGCACTTTTCGTTGCCCGTCTTGATCGTGAACCTGCCCCACAGTGCGGCCATAGGGATATTCGATGGCCGCCACCCGTGGAATTCCGACTTGCCTGTGAAACTCCGGCGTATTGGCCAGAATTACGGTTGAGAATCCATTTTCCTCTAAATAATGTGCAACCTGTCCACCGGACAGGCAGCAGTACGGTCAGGTCGGGATGAGCAATACAGCCTCTACTTTTTCCTGCCGCATTCTGTCGGCCACCTGCGGCATGGTTTCATTCAAAAGGACGGTTGGATCCAGCTGATAGCCATAGTACGAGTAACAGGTCGGAGCAAGCTTGCCGATAAGGCCTTCTTGCTCGAACTCCTGGAACCTCGCCAGCGGAAGCATGACATTGATATCCTGTTTGATGTATGCGGTGTTGATGTGGAGATGATTGACCTCGATGTCGCGTTCAGTCGCTGTTTTCGGAATCTCGCGGTAGCTCGGGTCCCCCCAGACCGGCTCGTTTTTTTCGCGCTCCATATCAAAAAGCGGATCGGATTTCATGCTGATACCGGCACTGGTCATTAGCGTGAAGGTTGTTTCGCTGATGGATTTACCAAGTGGTGTCCACGGGATCTTGCCGCTGTATGGTTGCTCCGGAATGTCCTTGCTGATCCAGGCGCGCAGGGCCGGGGGCAAGAAAAGAAAACCGTCAACTGTTTTTGAAGTGTCGGACATCGTCTGATTCCTCCTTTCTATGTACCCGATAAATGGTTAGGCAATGAATGTCAGGTGTCAGGTTGCAACGGTCAAAGGTTCTGGCTTCAGAGTTCGATTTTCAAGGTCAAAGGTTAAGACAGGGGTTATATTGGTTTGATTGGTTTAATTCGTTGTATTTGTTAAAGCGAGCCCATTGGAGCAAAGAAACCGGCCGCAGGAATCGACAATTAACCAATCAAACCAATGAAACCGGCCCCTAGACCTCTTATTTAAACCCTGAACCTTTGAGCCAGGCGACTGCCAGCCGTTAGCTGCTTACTCTGCTGCGATTCTTAATGCCTCTGCCGGAGGGGCGGCGGATATTCGAATCGCTTTTTGATCGCTGGGCTGGCCGGAGGCCGCCGTGCTGGCAGCGGCACGCAGCAATTTCTTATCGACTTCATTTGTCAACCAGCGCGCGCCGCCGACGCCGACAAGCAACCCGCCGACCGCAGAAGACAGGCTGAGTCCTGTGGTGCCGACGGTGGGATCATTGGTTCCGCCGATAATAAAGACCTCTGCAAACGGTCCGTATAAGCCCCAGGAAACCAGAGCGGCAATTCCGCCAATAAAAATATTCACTAAAAACCCGGGGCGAATAATTTTGCTGTTGTCCTGCTGCTCTTTTCTAGGAAGAATAAATCCATTGTCCGTCAGCAGCGCATTGACAACGCCGCCGAGCGCCCCGAAAGCAAAAATAAGGGCCATATATTTCCAGAGAAACATCGTTTACCTCCCCGATAATTATCGGTCAGTGAATTCTATTTTCCGATTAAATATCGCAAAATCAATCAAATTTCAAACAATGCCCGGCAAAAATAATTAACGCCCTCGCGGAATATCGGTTTTGATACGAGCCATTGCTTTCCGGCTAATGGTGATTAGCATATAGTTCAAGCAAGGAGGTGCCACCATGACTTCGCAAAATGCAAGAGTCCGAGACCCATATATGGATCGTCGGTCCGGAGAGGACAGACGGGCGGTCTATGACTCGGATTATTTTGAAAACGACGGTGCGGAAAGAAGACACGGCGGGGATCGCAGGCAAAAGGGCGAACGGCGGGATACCTGTGTCCGGGTCAGCGATTGGTCCAGCGTCTGTCCGGATTCTAACTGATTTAGCTTAAACCGTTGTATGGCAGCAATTGTTGCCTTTTCGACTTTCAGATTCTACCCCCTTATTTTCCGATGACCTCAAACGGTTGATCTGTCTCATGCTGTAAACATCAAAACCCCGCTTCTCAATTCGAGAACGGGGGTTTTTTGTTCCCATCTTTTGAGCAAGCTTGTACCTGATTCTGAAATTCATAATTATTTCCTGACACCTGCAACCACCGAACTCACAGCCCTCAGCCCCGGTTATGCGAGTATTGACATCCCTTCACCATATACGATAAAAAGATATTCTTCTGGGAGGGACAATTTTGGCGCTCATCGACAATATGGAACACACACGGAGTTTCATGAAAAGTCTCGGTTTTCCCGATCTGCGCATTCATCATTCCATCAATCACTTTGATTTTACCAAGACAGACCGCAGAATCCTCATTATCGGCCCCATGGGATCCGGCAAGTCTGAATTTTCAGCCCGCATATACCGTGACTCCGAGGTGGCAATGCGCAAGTCCGAAAGGGTTCGGCAACTGACAACCAGCGGGAGGGTTGACCGCCGCAACGTGTTTTATATCCGTTCTAAAATCGATGATAAACGATTCGCCGAGTATCCCGCCAACTCCATTGCTTACCGCGGCGGTTATGTGGTTCCCGGGGATAATATTGCCAGCATCGAGGACTCCTTTGAACTCGAAAAAGTGCTTGATCGCAATCCAACAGTCGGCACCTGGATCATCGACGAGGTTGAATTTTTCGATGAGCGCATTGCCTATGTGATTAATCAGTATGCCAGACTGCGAAGTCTTAATTTTATATTTCCGATGCTCATACTCAACTTCCGCAAAGATCTTTTCAACCGGACGGCTAGGCTCATCATGGAGGAGTCGAGCGATGTGTTTCCCCTTACCGCTTACTGTGAGAATCCCGACTGCATTGCTGACTCTTATTACACCTACCGGTTCTACTTAGTGAAAGGTGCGGAATGCCCCGCCCTTTATTTCGATCCACTCATCATCGTGGGTGGCGACAGGCTTACGGATGACCCCAAGTTTCCAAACTATTCGACACGCTGCGACCATCACCATTACCTCCCCGGTAAAGAATACACCTTCATGATCCTGAAACCACTCGGGGAACTTGCCTACGGGCAAAATGTCAAACCCTTACTAAAGGAGCTTAACCTGCTGAAGCATGATATCGAACGCTCGCAGCTCTACCATCATTTCATCAACAAGTTCATCAATGCCGAAAATCCGCAACCAATTATGATGAATGCGCTTAAGGTGAGTTGTATCGCCGAAAAGGCGCTTATGTATCTCTTTTCCGAAGAGAATATCATCAGTGCCGGGCAGATGCAGTCTCTGGCGCAGGAGATTAGCGCAGATATAGGCTATATCAACGAACGGCTCGTGGAAAACCGCAAGATGCAGCTTGCCGATGTTGAGGAAGAATCCTAGTCCCTTGAACCCTGCCTGTGGGGTCGCAGCGCACAGCGCGAAGCCCCAAACCCCTAATCTTTTCACGTTATACCGGCCTCATGCCGGGTATTGTCCCGAACGTTTGGCGGTTGAAGGATGCGGCGCATCAGAACAAATGCCGATGCTGTTAATTTTATTGGATTCTATTCTAAGCAGCGCCAGCGCGCCGACATTGTCTTTATGACCCTGGGCCAGGATGACGCAGGGTTCGGCTGGGCTGGGTGCCATCGGGTAAGGCTTTGTTTCTCCCAGCTCGGCGAATACCTGATCATCAGATGATTTGCGAATGGTTTCCATCTTATCTGTTAAGTAGCTCATGACTGCATTTTTACCGGTCATGTCGGTCAACACCTGTTGGGACCAGTAAATAATGTCTTCGGCAATGTAAGGCTCAATCAAAGATGCATCCAAATTGTTCCAGGCTTTCGCCAGAATAGTTGCCGCTTCCTTCTTACTTAGCTTATTATTATGCATATTACCTCCATTCGTTATAAAAAATTGTCCCCGTCGCCTTCAAGCGACCGTGGGTCTCTCGCCGTTCGTCATGTCTTCATAAAAATTCAGCGCCCAGCGGTGAAACACCGCTTTTTCATCGGGCTCTGCCGCCAAAATTTTTAGCAAGCATCCTCTGGCTGCTTCACAGTCCTCAAATCCTTCCCACAGAATCTGGGCTTTCAAAAGCAACGCTTCGACAAAATCAGGATCTCTGGCCAGGACTTCCTCAATTTTGATCAGGGCATCCTCGAATCGATGACATAATTTGTGGTAGCGCACGACATTCAGGTCCGAGGCCGGTCGTTTACGCACACCCATGGTGCTTCTTGCCGGGAAAGAACGGTTGTTATCAGCACCCCCACGCGGCGTTCCGGTGAAGATGGATGTTGCCGAACCGAGCAATACACTGATTGCTGCGGCGGCCGCCAGGCCGGCGATTGCACCTGAAGACGCGCCCGCCAGGTAGCCCCAGATCATTCCCATCACCGCAAGGTAGGGGAAGGCCCAGATGGTATTTTTGAGTTTGAATGCGGCGTTGGCTGAATCCACATTACGGCTAAGCATCATTTTTTTTCCTTTCTAAAATCCACAGGTTCACTACAAGCGATCTTACAATCAGCGCTTTATCTTCGAAGACACAGGAAAAAGTTCCAATGGTGCTCTAAAGTTAGAAGTGCCTAAAATGACTAAAATGAGCTAAAATGCCTAAATTTATGGTGTCGCTGCGCTCCATCTTTTATTCTAAATATAATCGTCCGAGTCAGAAGCTCTCGACGAAAGGTTTTCTATGGTTAGAATTCCTCAATTTTAGACATTTTAGCGCATTTATTGTTATATGCACTTTTTGTAGGTTTAGAATTTTACTATCGGGCTTATGCTCCTTTTTTGAGATGGGTTCTATATTGTCTATAAGATAGCATGGCAGATTGTCAGATCCGGACAAAAGCGGGATTAATTTTGCGCGTCTTTGCTCTGATCTTGCGGGACCCGTGTCGGTCGATTTTGATGGGGATTGACACCAGCGCTCTGATAGGATTAAGTGAACAAATTTCAATTTTGACAACGACTTAAATAAAACAGGTTGCATTTTAAGGATCACTTCCCCATTCCGGTTTTAATAAGCGTTGCGATTCGTAAGCATTGCCTGAAAATGAAGACAAAACTAAAATTTCTGTTCCTGGAATCTTTTTTTGGCGGGTCACATCGGGAATTTGTCAGGGGGCTGGTTTCCCATTCAAAATACCGCATTGATCTGGTGACCATGCCCGCCCGTTTCTGGAAATGGCGCATGCGG
>JBFFCW010000210.1:0-6857 GCA_041559695.1 Desulfobacterales bacterium | reverse complement strand
GGGCAGGGCGCTGAATGCGGCTGAAGTCGATTATGCTGTGGCCTTGATTATGGGATGGATTGAACGGCAGATAAATGCTAAAAGGGTCTCATCGCATAAGATGGGGCAGGATCGATAAGCAGCAGGGAGGATCTATGAAACGCACATTGATTTCGATTATGATTGTTTTGACAGTCGCTTTTGCAGCAATTGCCGGCGATAATCCATAGTAGAGATGGATACCACCAAAGGGAAAATTATACTGGAGTTGGCTGCTGACAAGGCGCCCAAAACCGTTGAGAATTTTTTGGCATATGTGGACACCGGATTTTACGACGGCACCATTTTTCACCGCGTGATACCCAACTTCATGATCCAGGGCGGGGGCTTCAGCGCTGAAATGAAGCGGAAGGAAACTCGAGCGCCGATAGACAATGAAGCCGACAACGGTTTGCGAAACGAACGCGGCACCATCGCCATGGCGCGCACCTCGAACCCGCACAGCGCCACGGCCCAGTTTTTCATCAACACCAGAAACAATGATTCCCTGAATCACAGGGAAAAATCCCCCCAGGGCTGGGGCTATGCGGTATTCGGGCGTGTGGCTGAGGGCATGGACGTGGTGGCGGCCATCTCCGGGGTAAAAACCGTTACCCGCGGCCCGTTCCGCGATGTGCCGGCCGATCCCGTCGTGATCCGCAAGGCCGTTCGATTGCCCTGAGGGTTCAAGGCGCGACTGTTTCCGATTCTTCCAGTATTTTAAGCGCTGTTTTAAGCACCTGCTCAGGCGGGATTTGTTTTAAACACAGATTATCCCCATCGCACGGTGAATTGCGGTGATTGTAAGCGGTCAGGCAGGGAGAACAGGGCAGGGGGTTATAGAATATCGTGGCTTTCGCATCAACCGGGCTATACAGGTCGGGCGTTTCCGGGCCGTAAAATATAATGGTCGGAATGGGCGTCATGGCGGCGAACTGCCCCGGGCCGCCGTCATTGGTGATCAACAGTGCGGCAAATTGAAAGATCAGCATGAGTTCGCGCACCGTATGCGTATATCCGGTCAGGTCAATGCAGGCCGGGTTATTGCATTTCGACAGAATGGCGCTGGCCAGTTCCCTGTCTGCCTGCAGTCCGACAATTCCCACCGCGTATCCTTTTTTAATCAGTTCACCGGCGACCTGGCTGTAGTAATTGCGGGGCCAGGCTCTGATCGGCAGGATGCCGCCGCCGGGGTAAATCAGCACCAGGGGCTTATCGGCAACGGCGCTGAAATCGGCCCGCAATCTGGCCTGCATGGCATCAATTTCATACCGGCCAAAATCGATAAGGGGTGCCCTCAGATTCGTGCGGCCCGGCGGTTGTTTGGCCTTGGGCACGCCGACGGAATCAACGGCCGCTAACAGGGTCAGAAACTGCCGGGACATATGGTGATAGGGGTTGAACAACACCGGGCGATTAATAAAATTGCCGCGATACAGGCCTTCCTGGGTATGGGGATGAAAGCCGACGCGAATCCTGGCACCGCTTAAAAATGAAAATATGCTGCTGATTCTGGCAAACAGCTCACAGTCGATCACCACATCGACTTTGAGTTTGCGAATTCGATTCAACACGCGCAGGCAGTCAATCGTAAAGGCGCCAAAAGCGGTATCGCGGATGGTCAAAATATTTTCGGGCGCGGTGACATCAAGCAGGGTCAAGACTTCTTTGTTTTTTTCGAACAAAAGCCCGTACAGTTCGGCTGCGGGGTAGCGCTTTTTAATCTGTTGAAACATGGGGTAGGCCAGCACAAGACTCCCCATTTCAGAGAGCAGAATTACCAGAAACTTCTTGGCCTGAAACCCGTCATCCTCATCTTTGCTTTTGCGGTAAAATAGGGAAAAGATCCGGCAGATAAACGCGCCGACATACCGATCCACTGTGCGCTGAAAGTTGATATTCATATTCTATGTCACTGCCCTGATTCGTATCAAGTTTCTTCTTTTTTGGGAAAGTCATTTCAACCGAAAATGAGTGTTTCGAATTAAAAAGAAGGGGAGACTCTCACTTTAGGTTAAATTATAACTCAATAATCAGGGTGTTGAAAGTAGTTTATTTCTTCAACCGATTTCGCCCGGCAGCGGCTTTAAATCCACCACGGTCGCCCCCCACCCGCCGGCTTCCGGGGGTGCGTCTTTGAAGCTTTTGACCCGCGGGTTTTTTTGCAAAATCCGGTGGACCTGTCTTTTTTGAATGCCCTTGCCTTTGCCGTGGATGACCCGTACCGAAAAAATGTCGGCTTTGATGCATTCATCAAAATAGTTTTCCAGCAGATCCGCAATATCCTTCGGCCGAAAAGTATGCAGGTCCAGGACATCATCGATTGGAATTTGAATCGGTTCCATGTGTTATCTGGCGATCGCTTTCTTTTGGATTTGGTCCTTGTTCTTGATCCTGGGTTATAGGTATAATGGTATGTGCGTATAAGCGTATAAGCTTAATTGTTCGCAAACAAGATGAAAAACAGGCAAAGATTTTAAATTAGAGCGAAGTTCTATGCCGGGACCGAAATCATATGCCGAGTGGACGTTCAGCGGGCTGCTGCTGTTTGCTTATCTGCTGGGCTCTATCCCCTGGGGCCTGATTTTAAGCCGCATCTTTGCCCGTGAAGATATCCGGCTGAAGGGCAGCGGAAATATCGGGGCGACCAACGTAACACGGCAATCCGGGGTGATACCGGGTTTGCTGACATTGGCCGGCGATATGCTAAAAGGCGCCATTCCGGTTTATCTTGCGCTTGCGGTTTTGGGTCCGGCCGGCGGACCCGCTGATATTTATCTGGCAGCCCTTGCGCTGGCTGCTTTTTTGGGCCATCTTTTCCCCGTATATCTAAAATTTCGCGATGGCGGCAAGGGGGTTGCCACCGCCGCTGGATGTTTTGCAGTGGTTTCACCCGGGGCAGTTCTGGCCGCGGGCGTCGTTTTCATTGCCATGCTGTCCATGGCCCGGCGGGTTTCAGTTGGTTCGCTTTCAGCCGCTGCTGTCCTGCCGCTTGCGGTATGGATAGCCGCTGATTCAGCTATAATGACCGCCACCGCAGGTATTGTTGCCCTTTTTATTTTTATCCGTCATCGGGATAACTTGAAACGACTTCTGGCCGGAAAAGAGCCAGAATTCAGGCTAAAAAAAGAGCGTTCCGAATGATAATTCTATAATGTCCGGCCTCAGGCTCCTGAACAGTGCAGGGGCGGGGATAAGCCCCGCCCCTGCATTCGCCAGGTCGAGGGCCGACACCTGACAACTGAAACCATCTTTAGGTGAGCCATAACCAGCCAAAGGAAATAATACCCGCCACCAGAAACTGGGTTTCGAGTAAAAATTCAAGTCGAATACCCGGAAACATCAGCGCCCGTTCATACGTAAAAATAATAATCGATATCAGCAGGGGGCATATGATCAGGAAAAAACCCAGGCTCGATGTCAGATGAAAAGCACTCGAAATAACCAATATCGCGATCAATACAATCAACATTATTTTAAGCAGGCGCATTGACCGCTTTTCTCCCAGAAGAATCGGGATGGTTTCTTTACCGACCAGTCGATCGCCCTGCATATCGAGTATATCGAAAAAGGCGGTTCTGACAAATACCATCCCGACCGCCCACAGCGCCACCAGTGCATTTACCCCGTTGATGGTGCCGAATTTGGAAAGTGGCGGCAGGACTGCGGTTACCATCCCCCAGGCCATGGCAATCAAAAGCGTCTTCGAGCCGGGGATATCCCTTAATTTACGATATTTGATGCCAGCCAGCCATTGCGGAATTATCTTCAGGTTGTAAGACAGCCCCAGAAGGCTCATGACCAACAGGGCCAAAAAGGGAAACCGGCCAATTTTGTAAGCGATGATCAGCCCGGCTCCGCCCGAAAGCATCGCTGATATGGCGAGCAGGGTTTTATGGCGATCATAAAATTCGGCTCTGTCCGGATCATTGAAACGGTCGGCACGGGTGTCTGTCAAATGATTGAGGATATGCATGGATTGAACGTACAGCATCGAAATTAAAATATAGGGAAACGTCTGGTGAATTCCCTGAAGTTTGTTGCAGGCATAGCACAATGCGCCGGCGCCGACGGCCACATAAATGTTGGTCAACAACAGTGCTCGCTGGATCTCAAATAAAACCCGCCGCCACCCCTGTTTGCGTTTGAAGAGCAAGGCCTCTAAAGCCCGGTAAACTTTTTTGATGACCCAGTTGGGTGTAGATGCGCCGGCGGTTATGCCGATCTGGCGGGCGCCGGTCAAGGCCACCAGGTCCAGGCCGATCAGATCTGCCTCGCTTTCGATGTGAAAAGCCGGTTTGCCGGCCTGGCGGGCAATATCAACCAGTCTTTTGGTATTGCCGCTGTTGCGGCCGCCGACAACAATGACGGCATCCACTGATTCAGCCAGGCGTTGAACCTCTGCCTGCCGACGTTCTGTAGAATCGCAGATGGTCTCAAAAATTTTATAGTGCGGGTGGTTTTCGGCCGCCCATTTTTTAACAGCTCGCCAGAGGTGGGTGTTGAGGGTCGTTTGGGCGACGATAATGGCATTTTCAAAGCGGGGCAGCGCTACCAGTTCATCAATATTTTTGGCGACATAGCTTTTATCACCGCCATAACCGTGCAAACCGATAACTTCCGGATGATTCTTGTCACCGACGATGATGGAGGCAAATCCTTTTTTCAGGTGCTTTTTGATAATCGTCTGCACCCTGATCACCCGCGGGCAGGTTGCATCGATAACGTTGAAGCCTACTTCTTCGAGCTCATCCCGGGTATCCGGCGGTACGCCATGGGCCCGGATGAGTACCGTACCCGAGCCCTGCCGAGGGGTTTCATTGAAGGCGGATATGCCTTTTTCTTTCAAAATTTCAAGAACTTGAGGATTATGAATCAGCGGGCCATACGTCGAAATGGGATTCAGGTGCTCCTCGGGTGCATCCAGCACCATTTCAACTGCCCGGCGAACGCCCATGCAAAATCCGGAAGTTTTGGCAATAATGATTTTCATTTCAGAGCTTTTTAATTTTCATGCGGTTGCGCCGCTGTTTTTTGGGCAGCCTGCGGGACGGGCCTTTTTTCCTGGTGGTGGGGGTCCAGCCCCGGGAATCTTCGGCTTCGCCGATGGGGCTGTCGAAGTGTGCGGCCATCTCTATCTTCGCTTCGAACTCCTGAGAACTGATCGTTGCTGCACCATTTGCGGCCGCAGAATCGGCGACTTCCCGATCCGAGCTGACCACCAGGGCCTTTTCGCGTTCTTTGTGCGCCATGCGCTTGATCACATCATCCGCCGACTCCCCGCTGCGTGAAAACCGCAGCGAGATTCCTTTTTGCCGGTTGCGCTGCGGTGAAAAAACCGGACTGCTGCGGCCATCAAATACCACCGTAATCCGGTGAGGTTTTATTTTGCGGTAAGCCGCCAGCATATCCACCAGCGCTTCACGACCCAGCAGGATGTCCTGCTGATCTAAGGTGCTCAAACGTGTTGATTGGCGAATAAGGTTATATCCGTCTATGATGATATGAATGGACATCTATAGCGTCAGCGCTATTAAATTTACTTGCAGAATGCTTGTCGTGCCCCAGATATATTTTCTAAAATATTTTTAAGTACTGTGGCGTGTTACCCGTCCGTCACTCCCGCGAACGCAGGCGTCCAGTTCAAAGACGCCTGGATTCCCGCCTGCGCGGGAATGACGATCATTTTATAACGTATCTGTGGGGCACAGCATTAGAATTTGGTTTGCTGCAGACGATGTATCAGGCGGTCTAAATCGTCATTACTGTAAAATTCAATTTCAACCCTGCCCGACTGGCCCCGCTGTTTGATGACAACTTTGGTGCCAAAATGCCGCGAGAGATCATCCGCCAGGCTAAGCAGATAGAGGTCCTCGGTACTTTTACGGCTCACCTTCGGTTTTTTCTTCTCGCCTTTCAAAGACCGAATCAGGTCTTCGGTTTCCCTGACCGACAGGTCCTTTCTAACCACCGCCCGCCATGCAGCCATTTGCTGGTTGGAATTCTCAATGCCCAGCAGCGCCCTGGCATGCCCCATTGTCAGCTTGCCTTCCTGGATGCTGGCTTTAATGGGGTCGGGCAGCTGCCTTAATCTCAAAAAATTGGCGACCGCCGATCGGCTTTTGCCCACCCGTGTTGCAACGTTATCCTGCGTCAGGCGGAATTCGGTGATCAGGCGGTGGTAGGCTTCGGATTCTTCGATGGGGTTAATATTGGCGCGCTGGATATTTTCGACAATCGATAGCTCCAACAGTTTGGAATCATCGATACGCTTGGTGACAACCGGCACCTGGGTGAGGCCGGCTCTTTTGGCTGCTCGCAAGCGCCTTTCGCCGGCGATCAGCTCAAAACCGTCGTTTTCTTCACGGACCAGAAGCGGTTGCAGGATACCCTGTTCTTTAATGGATTGGCAAAGCGCCGCCAATTCATCTTCGGCAAACTGCATGCGGGGTTGATAGCGGTTGGGCCGGATAAGTTCAATTTCACAGTAAAAAAAATCTTTGGAAGATTCCTGCGCTTTCTCGATTTCCGGGATAAGTGCACTCAAACCTCTTCCCAGAGCCCGTTTTTTGCGTTTGGCCGGACCGCTACCCGCTTTATTGGCTTTTTTCTTTTGCATTGCCTTCCTCTGCAGCTATTAACTGGAACCTGTTTCAAAAAAAGTGACTAAAGTTATAGCTCACCGCAGAGACGCAAAGCGCGCAGAGAGAAAATCTCTTTATAAAAACCTCTGCGGACTCTGCGTCTCTGCGGTGAACCATATAAAAATGATCGTTCGACCCTGAGGCTCTCGACGGGCAGAATTCCCTAACTTTAGTCACTTTAGATCATTTTTCACT
>JBFFCW010000209.1:0-6900 GCA_041559695.1 Desulfobacterales bacterium | reverse complement strand
TGTCTTTTAGCTTGCGCACCAGCTGTTCGATTACTTCCCGCATGGCTTCCACTTCTTTTTGTGTCAGAGACGCAAAATGGATTTCTCCCAGATGATCCAGTCGCTGTCGGTAGGAAGCGCTTTTATCAGCGCTATCCGCATATGCCCGGCGGTCATGTGTTAACAGCCGGCGCGCACTTTCCAGACGGTTTTTAAAGTGCGCGTCTAAATCCCGACGCGCTTCCCAGTTCATCTGATCCCGATGATCGGCAAAAAACTGCTCCAGCGCCGCTTCAGCCGCATTGAGCCCCAGCATAATTTCAAGACGCTGCGTCACGGCCCCTAAATTGGACCCGGGACCGCGATTTTGATCGTTAGCGTTTGCCCCGATCTGCTGAAGCTGTTCAAAATAAGTCAGGGGGTCGCCGTCTAAAAAATCAAGCACTGCCTGATAAGTCGCATTTTCTTCCCCGGCCGGCGCCAGCGCTTGCAAAATATCATGGATCTGCCCCGCAAGCGGTTCGGAACCGACGATCGAAGCATCCTGACGCAGCTCGTGGAAAAACATTTGATAAAGCCGGTCAAAATGATACTGTTCCCTGCGGCTTTTGGCGAAATTAGCACGCAAGACCGCGGCAAACTGGGGCTCTTCCATGATATCGACCAATCCCAACTGATTCAGGCAATCCAGAACCTCCGAGGTCGACACCCGCAAACCCGCTGTACGGGCACAGGAAACGAATTTTAATACCAGGTCAACCATAAAAAGAAATGACTAAAATAAAAACAGGATCCAATCATTAATAAAAATTTTAGGCATTTTAGATCATTTTTTATTAATTGCTAAATTGAGCGATTGTCGAGGTTGCCGTAGCTACAAGGACGATGTCGTTCCGCTGTAGTTGACTGTGCGGGACGGCATCTGACACCGCAGATGCGGTAAGATCGGCAAGCCCGAAGGGTTTCAAATTTTAAAAATATAAATCGTTAGAATTCATTAATTATCAGAATTAATAATTCCTTTTTAAAATTTTAAACGCTCATTTTAGGTGATTATTTGATCCAGCTTACCCCCCACCAGGTCCGCATCGGCCTGATATTTTAAAATCACATTCAAGGTATCCCTGACCACTTTCGGGGACAGGTCTTCGATTTGAAGTGCTATCAGCGCTTGCGCCCAGTCCAGGGTTTCCGAAACACAGGGTTTCTTTTTCAGGTCGAGGTCCCGAAACTTGTGGATGGCATCGATCAACTGGCCGGCCAGCCGATCTTTAATCTGAGGAATTTTAAGCCGCACGATTCGCATTTCAAGGTCGCGGTCCGGATAATCGATATACAGGTGGATGCAGCGCCGCTTCAGAGCATCGCTCATATCGCGCGAATCATTGGACGTTAAAAATACAAAGGGGATATTACGTGCCGTGCGGGTGCCCAGTTCGGGAATGGATACCTGAAAGTCGCTCAGCACTTCCAAAAGAAACGCCTCGAATTCAGGATCGGATTTGTCGACCTCATCCACCAGCAAGACAACTGGTTTGGCGGATGAAATGGCCTGCAGCAGCGGCCGCGCTTGAATAAATCGTTCGGAAAAAAATGCATCCTCCTGGGCCGCTATGCGGTCCACTGCTTCGGGCAGATTGCGCGCACCGGAAACCACATCGTCAATTTTTTCTTTCACCATCTGGGTATACAGCAGTTGCTTGGCATATTCCCACTCATACAGCGCTTTGGTTTCATCCAGCCCCTCGTAACATTGCAGGCGGATCAATTCACGCTCCAGGCTGCGGGCGACGGCTTTGGACAGTTCCGTTTTACCCACTCCGGCAGGGCCTTCCACCAGCACCGGTTTCTGGGTCGCCTGCGCTAAAAAAACAACGGTGGCAATCGTTTTTGAACAAATGTAGTCGGCTGCCTCCAGCGATGCGGCCACATGATCAACGTCCAAAAATTTTTTTAATTTTTTCCCCATTAAGATTCACCCTTTTCTGTCGTGCAGTTGCTAAAAGAATCTCTTGATACCCGTTCATAGCATACCACCCATTCAGATTAAATGATAATCTGCAAGCGCTCCGGCAGCTTGCCTACCGGCAATTAAAAGGCGAAAAGTCAATACGACTGCAAAGAATTTAATCAGCAGCCGGTTGTTTTATCCAGCTGATTTGATTTCTGCTCGATATTGTAGTACTTCAAAATTATTTTATACTACCAGAATATATATCCAAGCCTTCCAGGTTCGTTAAATTTGCCGGCAGTCAAATTAAGGCCACCCGGAAATAAAAGCCATTTCTAAGAGCTATCCAAGGTCTCGGGAGTCACCCATCATGACAAAATTCAATCTATTTCACCTTAAAAACGAGATGCTGATCGCCAATGGTGTGGCCAACTTTATCGGTGTATTCTTCGCAAACGCCACGATGTTCATGGCTGAAGGATTTCCTGATAAACAAATGTGGCAACAGGGATTTGCCTATTGGGTCGATATACTCTTTACGCCCTTTGCGTTTTTCTTTGTTGCGGCAATGACCCTGCTTTATGAAAAGCCGATTCGACACTACTTAAATTTATCATTCAAACAGGCGTCCATCTCACAGGATCTTGAAACCAGGGCCCGCCGGCGGCTGCTAAATGAACCTTTTGTTCTCATCGCCCTGAGTTTCAGCATGTGGCTTTTGGCCGCCACTATTTACCCACTCCTTCATTGGGCCCATGGTTCTGGCTTAAATATGGTTCAGCGCGCTTTGACCAATGCCCTCAGCTCGGGCATCATCACCGTTACCGTCGCATTTTTCCTGCTGGAACATATTTTACAAAAAAAACTGGCGCCTCACTTTTTCCCGCAAGGCGGCCTCACCACCATACCCAGGACCCTGCGCATCCGTATACGAACGCGCCTGATCGCGCTCCTGTTTGCCTGCAACCTGATTCCGCTGGTTTCCATCATGCGGGTTCTGCACAGGATCACAACCTCCCAGCAGGATTTGAGCATCGCGATACAGCAATTGCGTTCAGCCATATATACCAATGCCGTCATTTTTTTGGGCGTCGGCGTTTTTCTGACCATCCTGCTGGCGAGAAATTTATCGATTCCCTTTAAAGAAATCGTTCAGACCTTGAGATGGGTCAGAAACGGACGCTTTGACAAAAAAGTACAGGTAACGACAAACGATGAAATCGGCTATACCGGCGATGTCATCAACGAAATGACCGAAGGGCTCAAAGAGCGTGAGCGCCTGCAACAGTCTTTGGATATTGCTATGGAGGTCCAGCAAAATCTGCTTCCCGGCCAGGATCCCGAAATTGAAGGCCTGGACATTGCCGGCACCAGCATTTATTGTGAGGAAACCGGCGGAGATTATTACGATTATCTATTGACCGGTGAAAGCGGCCAGAAGAAGATCTGTGTGGTGGTCGGTGATGTCGCCGATCACGGCATCCCATCGGCATTGCTCATGACCACGGCGCGGGCTTTTCTGCGCCAGCGCACCTCGAGATCGGGTGAGCTGGATCAGGTGGTTGATGATGTAAATCTTCAGCTGACCCGGGATGTCGAAGATTCCGGACGTTTTATGACGCTGTTTATCTGTGAAATCGACCGCAGCAATCAGATCATTCACTGGGTCAACGCCGGTCATGATCCGGCGATGATTTACGATCGCGAGGGCGGCAAGTTTGAGGAGCTTACCGGAAATGCGCTGCCGCTGGGCGTATCCGAGATGACGGCCTATCAAAAATTTGACAGGGAGATTGTGCCGGGCCAGATCATCATGATGGGAACCGACGGTATCTGGGAGGCCCAAAACCCGCAGGGTGAAATGTTCGGCAAAGAACGTTTTAAGGACATTATCCGGGATAATGCCGATCGTCCGGCAAAAAATATCATTCAGGCGGTTATCACGGAAGTCGACCGCTTCTGTCACCCCCTGGAAAAAGCGGATGATGTCACCCTGGTGGTTAGCAAAATTACCTAGAAGCTGGTTTTCCCGTTACCCGTTAGCCCGTTGGCCGGTAAAGAAAAAAATAGACTTTTTCCAATTATAGCGGGCTAAACCGGCTCAGCTGGCTCAACCGGCTTACCTGACTTCGGGATTCACTTTTTTTGAGAGACTTCTAATTTGCTAAGTTGGAGTGTTAAATTCTTTTACGACAGGAGGAGAAAATGGACAAACCGATTGAAAACTTTTGGCAGATCCGATTGGCGGATGTGAAAACGGCACTGGAAGCCAATAATTTTGAAGTGTTCTTAGCGGAAAAAAAAGAGGATGTGCATAAAATCGTTTTGGAGGATCTTATTCCACAATTAAAGCCCAGGACCATATCCTGGGGCGGCTCCATGACGTTCACCGGGTCGGGCCTTTACAAAGAGCTCAAAGACAGATCGGATATCGACGTCTGGGATACGTTCGACAGCCAAATTTCAGATGATGAAAAAAATCAACGGCGCCGGCAGGCGCTGCATGCCGATCTGTTTATCACCGGAACCAATGCCGTTACCGAAGCCGGACAACTGGTGAACCTGGACATGATCGGCAACCGAATCGCGGCCCTGACCTTCGGCCCTCGCTGGGTCATCATTGTGGTCGGGCGCAACAAAATCGTGCCCGATCTGGAGGAGGCCATGATGCGGGTGAAAAATTATGTCGCCCCTGCCAATTCCATGCGGCTGGATAAAAAAACGCCCTGTGTGAAGACATCTTATTGCGAAGAATGCAAAAGCCCGGACCGTATCTGCAACACCTGGACCATCACCGAAAAATCATTTCCCAAAGGCAGGGTAAAGATCGTACTCATTAACGAGGATTTAGGACTTTAGGAGGTGGATCGGATGAAAATTATGGTCGGCCTAGACGGATCCAGAGTATCCGAAGCGGCTTTAGAGCTGGCTGCAGCGCATGCGCAAGCATTTGATGCCCAAATTCTGTTGGTACAATCCATGGTCGGCGGACCCGAGGTGCCGAAAAAAGATTTTGAAAACACCGAGCGTGGGTTGGAATATCAAAAAAATCAATTCAAGAACAAAAACATTGCCTGCGAATCCCTGCTATCGGTCAGAGGTCTTGAACCCGGAGAGGATCTGGTCAGATTGGCTAAAGAAAAACAGGTGGACGAAATCATCGTGGGAGTTAAACGCCGGTCAAAAGTCGGCAAACTCATATTTGGCTCGACCGCACAGTACGTGATATTAAATGCGCCCTGCCCCGTCGTGACCGTAAAGTAATCTGGATTCACTGGCGCAGCATGCATTTGGCAGCCCGAGTATGGAAATCGTTTTTAAAAAAATCAGATGTAATCCAATGGAATTAAAATAGCTGAGAAGATTTTTATTCTTGACACCTGAGGGTCGATTCCTTTAATTTCTGATAGACATAAGAACCCGTCTTAAAAATGTGAATAAGGGTTTATGGCCCCCGCTGAATACGGAACTTGACAACTTGATTCTATAGATTGCAGCGTTCAACCTCGCCACTTAGCGGGACCTAAAAGCGCTTAGACGCATTTTGGAACTGGGTTCAAGATAGGGGTGGCCGTATTTAGCCTGAGATTATACCCTTGGAACCTGATCTGGGTAATTCCAGCGAAGGGAATGTGGGGAACCGATCCGCATCACAGCATCGATCAAGCCGCTTTCCGCTGGAAGCGGTTTTTTTTTTAGCCTATACGATTTTAAATCGGGATCCATAAATCGCAACTTTGGAGAGATACATCATGAAAGATCTAAGCGAAAAAGCAGCACAAAATTTGACCGCCCTAAGAGCGCAAAAGCCCCTGATTCATAACATTACCAATTATGTGGTCATGAATTACACGGCCAACGCCCTGCTGGCAATGGGTGCTTCACCGGTAATGGCTCACGCCCAGAATGAAGTTGAAGATATGGTTGCCTTTGCCGGCGCGCTGGTGCTCAATATCGGCACGTTGACTGACGACTGGATTCATTCCATGATAAAGGCCGGCAAGAAAGCATCCGAGCAGCAAACACCGATTATTCTCGATCCGGTCGGCTCCGGGGCCACGCCGCTGCGTACCGATTCCGCCAAAAAAATAATCGCGGAAACCCGGGTCAGCGTCATCCGCGGCAATGCTTCGGAAATACTTTCCCTGCGGCACGCCGAATCCAAAACCAAAGGGGTGGATTCAATTCACTCGGTGGATGAGGCCGCCAAAACCGCAGCCGCACTGGCCCAGGAGCTCGACACCACCCTGGCAATCACCGGGCCGGTGGATCTGATCACCGACGGTGACCGGATGCTCCGGGTCAAAAACGGGCACCCCCTGATGGGCTATGTCACCGGAACCGGCTGCACGGCCACCGCGACCATCGGTGCCTTCCTAGCCGTCGATGCGGACCCGCTCCGTGCCACGGCAACAGCGCTGGCCTATTTTGGCCTGGCCGGTGAAGTTGCCGGACAACATGCCAGCGCACCGGGAAGTTTCATGATCCAGATGATCGATGCCCTTTATACGATTACCCCCGAAACGCTTGAAGCGGGCTGCAAAATAGAGGCGGATGAATAAAGCTGCTGGCAGCTTAGTCAGGGTTCTGGGTTCTGGGCTCAGAGGTTCAGAGGTTACATAATGACAGATACTGAAACGTTGAACCCCTGGGCCAGTGGCCAGAAGCCACAGACCGAAGGCGGGGCTTATGAAAACTGGAAACATAGATTATTCGCTGTATCTGGTAACCGACCGGGGACTGGCGCGCGGTCGCAGCACCCTTGAAATTGTCAGCGCCGCCGTTCACGGAGGCGCCACCGTCGTGCAATTACGGGAAAAAGATTGTTCGACCTGGGATTTTATTGAACAGGCCCTGGCCCTTAAAGAATTTCTTAAGGACCGCGGTGTCCCCCTGATCATTAACGATCGCGTGGATGTTGCCCAGGCTGTAAAAGCCGATGGTGTGCATCTCGGGCAAACCGACATGCC
>JBFFCW010000208.1:0-6943 GCA_041559695.1 Desulfobacterales bacterium | reverse complement strand
TGCTCACGCCATCTATTTTTACAAAAAGGAGAAATATAATGCCAAAGATAAAAACAAATCGAGCTGCAGCCAAACGATTTCGCAAAACCGGCACCGGAAAAATTGTCTATAAGAAATCGTGTGCCGGTCATATTTTAACCAAAAAAACAACCAAGCGAAAACGTTCCCTGCGTAAAAGCATGCTCGTTGACAAAACCAATGCGAAGGCAATAAGATTATTGCTGCCCAACGGCTAAAAGCGGTTTGCCCGTTGAGCGCCTTGTTCTGTTGGCCTGTTGGCCCGTTTGCCTGTTGATGGGTTGAATCGGCTATCTTGACGCAACGGCGGGGCTGAATACCTTAATAGAAAAATATTTTCATTATAGCTCTTTGACTATAATAAGAGAGAGGACGAAATGAGAATTAAACGTGGCTTTAAAGCCAGAAGAAGACGAAAAAAGATTTTAAAATTGGCCAAAGGCTTCCGCGGCGGTCGCAGCAAATTATTTCGAACGGCGGCGGATGCAGTCGATAAATCCCTCATGTACGCCTATCGGGATCGGCGTCAACGCAAACGCGATTTTCGCAGGCTGTGGATCGCACGCATAAATGCCGCTGCCCGTATCCACAAATTGTCGTACAGCAGGTTCATCCACGGTCTCAAACTGGCGAAAGTCGGCCTGGATCGAAAAGTCCTGGCGGAGCTGGCCATTTCGGATCCGGCCGGATTTGCCAAGATTGCGGAGTTAGCTGCGCAAAAACTGTAACCTGAATCGATCGTTTCAAATTTTAAAAAGTTGTCGTTTCGCAATTCCTAAATTTTTATTTTTTACACCAAAGGTGTAAAAATTGAATAAATCCATTGATCAAATTTATCAGAAAGCTTTAGAGGAGCTCAAAGCGGCAGCAGACTCTCAGGCGATACAGAATGTCAGCGTCCGTTATCTGGGGCGCAAAGGGATCATTACTCAATTTTTAAGGAACATTTCAAAACTTCCAGCCGATCAACGCCCGGCAGCCGGTAAACAGGCCAACGAAGTTAAGCGCCTGCTCGATGCGGCTTCTACGGAGACGTTACAACGCCTCAACGCTAGCGTTAAAACCACCAGGGGAGCAATCGATGTCTCTCTTCCCGGGCGGCCGGCACCCGGCGGGTCGCTGCATCCCATTACCCAAATTAACCAGCGAATCTGTGATATTTTTACTGAAATGGGATTTGAAATTGCCGAAGGGCCGGAAGTCGAACTGGATTATTACAATTTTGAGGCCCTTAATTTCCCGAAGGATCATCCGGCCCGGGACATGCAGGATACCTTTTTCGTCTCCGATGATATCGTGCTGAGAACGCACACATCTCCCCTTCAGATTCGAACGATGGAAAAACAGCCGCCGCCGGTGCGCATCATCATGCCCGGTAAAGTTTATCGCTGCGACTCGGACCTGACGCACACGCCCATGTTTCACCAGGTTGAAGGTTTGCTGGTAGACGAAAATATCTCTTTCGCAGACTTAAAAGGAACACTCACCGCCTTTGTCCATCAGATGTTTGATCAACAGACCAGCCTTCGATTTCGACCCGGTTTTTTCCCCTTTACCGAACCCAGTGCCGAAGTCGATATCCTGTGTGTCATGTGCCGGGGCAAGGGATGCCGGGTATGTTCGCAGACCGGCTGGCTGGAAATTCTGGGTTCGGGAATGGTTCATCCGGCACTGTATGAAAACGTTGGATACGATGCCGACCGCTATACCGGTTTTGCCTTTGGAATGGGCGTTGATCGTATCGCCATGCTCAAATACGGAATCGACGACATCCGCAAATTCTTTGAAAATGACCTTCGGTTCCTGTCACAATTTTAGTTTTCAATCATTTAACCCAGCATTGAGAAGTATGAGATGAAAGTAAGTTTAAGCTGGCTCAAAGATTATGTGCCGATTGAAATAGACCCATCGGACCTGGCGGAAGCCCTGACCATGGTCGGGCTCGAGATCGAGTCGGTATCCGATCGCTACGGCTATCTGGACACGGTACATGTCGGTCGAATTGAAGAAATCGCCCCCCACCCCAATGCCGACAAACTGCATATGTGTCAAGTCGACACCGGTCAGGGAAAGGTTTCAGTCGTCTGTGGCGCACCCAATGCAAAAACCGGGATGCTTTCACCGATTGCCTTGCCCGGCACCGAATTACCGGAAGGCTTTGTTCTGGAAAAAAGTGTCATCCGCGGGCAGGCTTCCGAAGGGATGCTTTGCAGTGAAGGCGAATTGGGCCTGGGCGAGGATCGCAGCGGGATCATGGTCCTGGATCCATCCCTGTCCGTCGGCGACAAACTGGCATCCGCACTGGCGCTTTCGGATACCGTTTTTGAAATTGAAATAACCCCCAACCGGCCCGATTGTCTGAGCGTTATCGGGGTCGCCCGCGAAATTGCCGCTATTCAGAAGGTGGGTTTAACGTATCCGGACTTCAACCTGGTCGACAAAGGCAATACGATTTCCGAACGGACATCAATTAAAATCGAGGCCCCGGACCACTGCCCCCGCTACGTGGCGCGGTTGCTTGAAGACATTACCATAAAGCCTTCTCCATTCTGGCTGCAGGAACGACTCTTATCTATCGGCCAGCGGCCCATTAACAATATCGTGGATGTAACCAATTTTGTATTAATGGAAACCGGCCAGCCCCTGCATGCCTTCGATTTTGACTTTTTGGCGGAAAACAGAATCGTGGTGCGCACCGCCGACAAGGGCGAAACGTTTGTCACCCTGGATCAGAAAGAACGCGTCCTGGACCCTGAGATGCTGATGATCTGCGACGGCCAAAAAGCAGTGGCTGTCGGCGGGGTCATGGGGGGACTCAACTCCGAAATTGAGGACAGCACCACCCGGGTGCTGCTTGAAAGCGCCTATTTTAACCCGATCAGCATCCGCCGGACCTCTAAACGGCTGGGCTTGAGCACCGACGCTTCTCATCGCTTCGAACGCGGGGTAGATCCCGCAGGGCAGATTGCGGCCGCAAACCGGGCAGCAAACCTAATGGTCGAACTCGGCGGCGGCCGGTTAATCAGCGGGCTGATAGATGAATACCCCAACCCGCAGTCGCCAAAAAGCCTGAAACTGAGTGTCAAAAATACCAACCGCTTGCTCGGAACGCAGGTGCAACGCAAGGAGATTGCAAAACTTCTCAAATCCATCGAATTTACCGTTGAAAAAAAGGGCTCAAAAAAAGACGAGGATTTTTTAACGGTCACCCCTCCCAGTTTCCGTGTGGATATTTCCAGACCGGAAGACCTCATGGAAGAAGTCGCCCGCCTTGCCGGGTATAACAACATCCCGACAACGTTTCCCTTAATGCCTGCAACCGGACGGCCATTTCACAAAGAAATCGATGTTCGTGACCGGATACGCCGACTGATGACCGGATTCGGATTCCGCGAAACCAACAACTACAGTTTTATGCATCAACAAACCGCAGACCGGCTGAGATTAAAGACTGATGATCCGCGCAGACAGCGGGTTGATATTTTAAATCCACTCGCAGAAGATCAGGCAGCCATGCGCACATCTCTGGTTCCGGGCTTGCTGGAAACGGTTCATTATAATTTTTCTCAGCAGATAAAGAATTTAAAAATTTTTGAAATCGGCAAAATCTTTATCAATGAAAACCCGCGGGATCTGCCCAGCGAACCTGAAATTCTTGCCGGGCTCTGGACCGGGTCCCGCTATGCGGCTTCATGGCACGGCCCGGCAGCGGATTGTGACTTTTATGATATCAAAGGTGTGGTCGAAGGCCTGTTAAATGCCCTGAAAATAGACGGAATTCAATTTACGCGCTTGCCTGAAAACGAGTGCGACTATACCAGAACCGGGCACACCGCTCAGATTCTGAGCAACGGTACCCGATTGGGGCTGGTTGGAGAAATTCATCCGGAAGTCCTTGCGAACTATGACTTAAAGCAACCCGCGTTTTTATTTGAACTCCATTTTGATCATCTGGTTCCGCTGATCAAGGGTGCAAAGCAGTTTAAGCCGATTCCAAAGTTTCCGGCTGTTTTTAGAGACATCACCATCATTGTCAACAACGATATAGAAACTCAAAAGATTGTCGCCGAAGGACACAACCGGGCGGAAGCGCTGGTTGAAAGTTTAAGTTTATTGGACGTATTTGAAGGCAAACCGATCGCTGAGGGTAAAAAAAGTGTCTCCTTGCGGGTCACGTACCGGTCACCGTACAAAACACTGCAAGATGAAGATGTAACCCCCATCCATCAATCAATAGCGGACAGGCTTGTTAAGGCTTTTAAAGCCAGCTTACCCGCCTGATCGCCATGACAAAACCCAGGCGCTAAAAAATGCAAAATCCAAAATCACCCCCTCAAGAGATTCCGGATAAACTTTATTTTCGGATTGGTGAAGTCAGCAAAATCGCAGGGCTGCCGACATATGTCCTGAGATTCTGGGAAACCGAATTCTCACGGATTCGCCCGAAACGAACCTCCTCGGGACAGCGCTTATATACCCGCAGCGATATCGAGCTGGTGCTAAAAATCAAGCACCTGCTCTATGAAAAAAAGTTCACCATCCAGGGCGCCCGCCAGCATTTGTCTGCCAGAACCGGCAAAAAAAAGACCCCTGCCAAACAAATACTGGAGGACCTGCACTCGGAACTCAAGTCCATAAGAGATCTGCTCGGATAAAAGCTTATCCCGGATACACGTTAAGTGGAAACCCAAAAGCGATTTATTCACCCCGAAAGCACGAAAAATAAAAAAATTTCGCGCCTTCTGTATTTCGTGTTTTCGTGGTTCGCTTAAAAAGTTTTGACGAAGGCCACCGCAATCCCAAAAATAAGGCCTCAGTTTATTTATTGAAATATATTGACAACCGGTTGATTTTGTCATAATCATTTAAAGTGAATAGCGGGCATAGCTCAGCTGGTAGAGTACAAGCTTCCCAAGCTTGGTGTCGCGAGTTCGAATCTCGTTGCCCGCTCCAGTTAGGGTTCGTTTCCTTTTCGTTGGTTAGGGTAGGACTTTTTAAGGACTGTGGGATGGAATTAACTATTACCTTATGGTCGGTGTCATGAACTGATAACTTTTATCGCACAAAAGTCAAAGGTCTACCTGGAATTGAGGAAACGGGCGTCAGCCCGTTTTTTGTTTTTTTTGAGGGAGATAATTAAAGGTTCAGGTGAAAACGAAAAGGCGCAAATCCAAAAAAAAATTTACGGATAAGCGGAGCAGACGATCCGGATCCAAAAAGGAGAAAGATATTATAAAGCAGATCGAGGCACTTGCCGAACCGCTGTGCGATAGCGAAGGATTGGAGCTGGTCCATGTTGAATATCAACGCGAATCCGCTGGCAGGATACTTCGCCTGTATATTGATCGAGCCGGAGGCGTGGCCCTCGATGACTGTGTGAATGTGAGCCGCCAGTTGAATAACCTGCTGGATGTGTATCTGGATGACATCGGCCCATACAATCTGGAGGTCACATCACCGGGGCCCGAACGCCCCTTGTCCAAGCTGCAGGATTATGAACGATTTAAGGGCCGCAAGGCTAAAATAAAAACATGGCAGCCCGTAAATGATCAGAAAAATTTTACAGGTATTATTTTGGGAGTCGCTGCAGAGCAGATAAAATTATCATTAAATGAAAAAACAGTCGCCATCCCGTTTGGAGATATTTCCAAGGCGCGGCTGGTCGACGTGGACGGAGAAATCTGATGCAAATTTCAGATATCAATCGAGTCGTTGAACAGGTGAGCCGGGACAAAGGTATCGAACGTAACGTCCTGATCAAAGCCCTGGAGGAGGCCTTAAAATCTGCTGCCCGCAAAAAGTTTGGCAGTAAAATGGATATCGAGGTCCAATACAATGAAGACTCCGGCGAAATTGAAGTCTTTCAGTTCAAGGATGTTGCCGAGAATGTGACCGAACCGGCGCTTGAAATCAGCCTCGAAGAAGGACGCAAACTGGATCCGGATTGCGAAATTGGCGATAGCCTCGGTACAAAAATGGACACCTCCACCTTCGGCCGCATAGCGGCTCAATCGGCCAAACAGGTCATCATTCAGAAAATGAAGGATGCGGAAAAAGATGCCGTTTATTCCAGTTTCATCGATCGCAAAGGTGACACGCTCAACGGTATTGTGCAGCGCATTGACCGCGGCGATATCATTGTTAACCTGGGTCACACCGAAGGGGTTGTGCCGGTTCGCGAACAGGTCCCCAAGGAAACCTATCGGCGCGGGGATCGGATTCGGGCGTACATTTTGGACGTATTGCATGAATCGCGCGGCCCGCAGATTATTCTCTCACGGACCCATCCGAACTTTTTGATCCATCTGTTTCGCACCGAAGTCCCCGAGATCACAGAAGGAATTGTAACCATTATGGGGGCCGCACGCGAACCGGGCATCCGGGCCAAATTCGCGGTGGCTTCAAATAATTCCGATATCGATCCCGTGGGGGCCTGTGTGGGTATGAAAGGCAGCCGCGTACAAAATGTGGTGCAGGAACTCAGAGGGGAAAAAATTGATATTATACCATGGCATATTGATCCGGCCAAATTCGTGTGTAACGCGCTGGCACCGGCTGAAATTTCCCGGGTGATTATCGATGAAGCCAATCAATCCATGGAAGTCATCGTACCGGATGAATTTTTATCGATCGCCATCGGCAAAAAAGGGCAGAACGTCCGCCTGGCCTCCAAACTAACCGGCTGGCACCTGGATGTAAAAAGTGAAACCAAATACAGCATCGCCATGCAAAGCGGATATGATTCATTGGTGGCGCTGCCGGGTATTGGAATCAGTATGGCGGATGCGCTTTATGAATTGGGTCTTTACTCAGCCGAAGAAGTCAGCAACGCGACTCCGGAGGATTTAATTCAAGTCAGAGGGATTGGTGAAGAAACCGCTAAAAAATTGATTGCCGCCGCCCAAACCGCCGTATTGGAAGCCCG
>JBFFCW010000207.1:0-6964 GCA_041559695.1 Desulfobacterales bacterium | reverse complement strand
TGCTTCGCTGACCGGCTGCAAAGTGATGACAGCCACCAGCGGGCCCGGCTTTTCCCTGATGCAGGAATCGCTGGGATATGCCATTATGGCCGAAATCCCCTGTGTCATTGTCAACGTTCAGCGCGGTGGGCCGTCCACCGGATTGCCGACCCACGGCAGCCAGGGGGATGTTAACCAGGCCCGCTGGGGGACGCATGGCGATCATGCCATCATTGCACTGACGGCTTCCAATCACCAGGATATTTTTGAAATTACGGTGGAGGCCTTTAATTTAGCCGAAACTTACCGGACGCCGGTAATTTTGCTGCTGGATGAAGTTGTTGCCCACATGCGGGAGCGTCTGGTGGTTCCGCAACCCGGTGAAATTGAACTGGTCGAACGTCTAAAAACCACCGTCAAACAGGACGTCGATTATCATCCCTATCTGCCGCGCGAAGACGGTCGCCTGCCCATGTCTGATTTCGGCGGTGTGCACCGCTTTAATGTTACCGGGCTGTTTCATGACATGTGGGGATTTCCGTCCAGTGAACCCCGGGTCGTCCATGATTTGTTGCGTCATCTGGTCGACAAGCTCGAGAACCGGGCGCATCAGCTGGCGCGCTACAAGGAGTATTATGTCGAAGATGCCGAGCAGTTGCTGCTGTCTTACGGATCGGCGGCCCGCTCCGCCCACCATATTGTCGAAAACAGAAGGTTGCGCGGCGAGCGCCTGGGCCTGCTGGAGCTGCAGACGTTATGGCCATTTCCAAAGGAAATTGTGCGGGAAAAATGTGCCCATGTAAAATCCGTCGTCGTTGTGGAACAGAATATGGGCCAGATTATGCAGGCCGTGAAACTGGCAGTGGATCAACCCGATAAGGTGTTTCTGGCCAATCGCATTGACGGCGGTTTCATCGCCCCAATGGATATCACGAATCTGCTGCGGCTGATCCAGGGAAAGGGGGTTTGAGTCATGGCGATCAAAGATTATTTGCGCGAACGGTTTTTCCCTCATTTGTGGTGTCCCGGATGCGGTCACGGCACGGTTTTAAACGGCCTTCTCGGTGCCGTTGAGAAACTGGGTATGAGCAAAAATGAGATTGTGATGGTTTCCGGTATCGGATGTTCATCCAGAATAACCGGTTATGTCGACTTTCACACCCTGCATACCATTCACGGCCGAGCACTGGCCTTTGCCACCGGCGTGAAAATGGCGCGCCCGGAACTGAATCTTATTGTTCCCATGGGGGATGGCGATGCGCTGGCGATTGGAGGGAATCACTTTATTCATGCGGCCCGCCGAAATATTGATATCACCGCCATTGTTATGAACAACCGAATTTACGGCATGACCGGCGGCCAGTATTCGCCCTTATCGGGTGAAAACATCCGCGCAACCACCGCGCCGTATCTGACGATCGACCCCGGCTTTGATGTGGTGGAGCTGGCAAAAGGCGCCGGTGCGACCTTTGTGGCGCGTACCACGACCTACCACATTCAGCAGATTACGGATATCATCCGGCAGGCCATTCTGCACGAAGGTTTTTCGGTGGTGGAGATTTTGTCCCAGTGCCCGACTTATTTTGGCCGTAAAAACAAAGCCGGTGATGCCGTGGATATGATCCAGTACTTTAAGAAAAACACGACTCCGATTGGATCAAAAGCCAAAAAAGAGAACCCCGACCTGCTGGAGCGCGGTATTTTTGTGCAAGAAGAGATGCCGGAATATTGCAATGAATATGAAAAACTGGTTCAAAAGGCGATGAAAGGTCGTTAAAGATGGAAAGATGCAGGATGGTATTTTCGGGGTCGGGCGGGCAGGGGGTCATCACCGCATCCATTATTCTGTCGGAAGCAGCGGTGCTTTACGAAAACCTGACTGCTGTTCAATCCCAATCATACGGTGCCGAGGCCAGAGGGGGCGCAACGCGCTCGGATGTCATTATATCCGACTCAATCATTTATTTTCCAAAAGTCATTCAGCCCAATGTGCTGGTATGTTTAACCCAGGCCGCCTATGGTAAATTTTATCCGATTGTTCGACCGGGAGGCTTGTTGATTACCGACACGCGATTTGTGCAAACTGAAAAAAAAGTCGATGCCCGGCAAAAAGAACTACAGATGTATGAAACCGTCATGGCCAAAATCGGCAAACCCATTGTGTTTAATATTTGCATGCTCGGGGCCGTTATTGGCTTAACCGGGCTGGTGAAACCTGAATCCATTATGAAGTCACTCGAAAACCGAATTCCGGCTGACTTTCTGGATATGAACCGCAAAGCCCTGGATATCGGGCTTGGGTTGGGGGAGGAAGCTAAAAACTAAAAAAGTCGAATTCATCCAGTGTTTGGTGTTTCGTGTTGGGTGTCTGGTATGAAGCAGATGATGCTATATCGGTATGTTAGAATACTAAACGCTAAACACCAAACACACTCACAAAAAGGCTGTCTTTCCGACGTTTTGCGAGATTATCAAATTTTATAAAATTAAAATCTGGAATTTGACTTTACCACAATCGTCGTGCATGTTCTGGTGGAAGGCCTGCCGCCTGTATTTTTTTAACAACCGCCGCAATGTTATAGGCCACATATTTCACTTCAACCGTATCTTCGACGGAGTCCCAGATCAGGTATTTTGATTTATTGTTTCCGTCTCTGGGTTGCCCAACGCTGCCTGCACTGATGATGTACTTGCGGCGGGCATCCAATTTGTTGTAGCCCTTTTTGAGGTAGCCATATTCAAGCCCCTGCCGGTCGTAACAGATTAAATCCAGGGTGTGGGTATGCCCGATAAAACAGCGCTTTTCAGATAAATTTTTCAGGGTTTTTAACACTTTTTTTTCAGATACCTGAAATAAATAGGTAAGGGGGCAATTCGGTGGAAAGCCATGGACAAAGCGGCATCCGTATGTTGTGAGGTGGGTTTCCAATTTAGAGATAAAATCGATCGATTGACCGGAGAGAAGTTTTGAGGTGGCCGTTAATGATTGCCGTGCGGCCCTGTTAAACCAGCTAAGATAGCTTGGCTCTATCAGGGCCAGTTCATGATTACCCTGTACCGAGGTGATACCTTGCTGCTGGATTCGTTTGATGACGGAATCCGGGTCCGGGCCATAGCCGATATTATCACCCAGACTGATAATGTCTTCGATCGGCAAACGTGCGATATCAGCTAAAACACGCTCGAATGCTTCCATATTGCCGTGGATATCGGAAATAATTGCAACTTTCATGACGGCCTTAACAGATTAAAATACCAGGCAATCAATTGGGGGCCAAAAAAAATATAAGCCGTGCCGCCAATGGCCAGGAAGGGGCCAAATGGAATCGCCAGCTTCATCGTTTTACGGGCCTTGAGCATGAGAAGCAAGCCTGAGACCGTGCCGATGGCTGATGCCACAAATATCGTGAACAAAACCCCCTGCCATCCAATAACGGCTCCCATCATGGCCAGAAGTTTAATATCTCCGCCGCCCATGCCTTCTTTATGGGTCAGCAAATGATACAACCAGGCGACCAAAAATAAGCTTCCGCCGCCAATTAAAATCCCCAGGACGGACTGCACAACGCTAATTTGCGAAAGGGCGAAACTGGCGGCAAAGAAAATGGGTATTCCCGGCAGGGTGATCACATCAGGGATAATCTGGCGATCAATATCAATAAAGGTGATGACCAGCAAAGCGGCAACAAAGGTATAATAAACCAGCGCTTCCAGGGTGAGGCCGTACTTGAGAAAAACCCCTACCGCAAATATTCCGCTCATAAATTCGATTACGGGATAGCGAAACGAAATGGGCGCCTTGCAATGGCGGCATTTCCCTCCAAGGGCGACATAGCTTAAAATCGGTATATTGTCGTAAAAACGGATGTGGGTCTCACATTTGGGGCACATCGAAGGGGGATGGACAATAGACTTTGATTCCGGAAGCCGGTAAATGCATACATTTAAAAAGCTTCCGATACACAAGCCAAAAATAAAGATAAAAGATTCGGTCAAATAGGGTGCCATCATTGTTTATCTGTTCCCGTTCCTGGGTGATTGCATGCCTGTCATCTGCATATGTAAACCTACCCGGTATATGGTTATGCCGGCTTTAAACAATAAAAAATGAATTTTTTCTGGTCTTGAGGTGTTTCATAAAAAAATAAGATGGATGTTGTCAAAGAAAAATTCTGTCTTATTATATTGCGGCCTAGATTTATAATCCGCTGTAAGCAAGACCCATTTAATACAGTTTCGGTAAAATAAGGGTGGACCTTGAATCCCGCAGCAATTCCCTGGAGATAAAATGGCACAAAGCGATAATGATGATCTGATCAGTCTCATCGAAGACGATGATGCAATTTCTGAAATTCCGACTTCCCTTCCTTTACTGCCGGTTCGCGATGTCGTCGTTTTTTGTGACATGGTGTTGCCGTTGTTTGTCGGTCGCGATAAATCGATCCGGGCGGTTGAGGAGGGGGTGGCCAAGGACGGATTTTTGATGCTGGCGACCCAAAAGGATCCCGCAATAGAAGACCCGGCTGCCGACGACATTTACGCTGTCGGCACCGTCAGCCGGGTGCTGCGAATGCTGAAACTGCCGGATGGTCGCGTTAAAGCACTGGTGCAGGGTGTCGCCAAGGCCAAAATTATGCGCTATCTCAGGAAGCGGTCTTTCTATCGCGTCAAAATTGAAAAAGTTGAAGAACAGCCCGCCGGTGAGATCAGTCTGGAGCTCGAGGCCTTGATGCGGACGGTCAGGGAAAATTCAGAAAAAATCCTTTCATTGCGCGGGGAGATGTCCGGCGATATCAGCAGCATTTTAGAAAGCATTGAAGCGCCCGGCAAGCTGGCGGATCTGGCGGCATCCAATCTAAAACTCAAAATCCAGGATTCGCAGACGCTGCTTGAATTGGCAGCGCCGGTCGATCGTCTTAAAAAAGTAAACGATTTGCTCTCAAGAGAACTCGACCTTTCAACGGTTCAGGCCAAAATCGAATCCGAGGTAAAAGATGAAATCTTCAAATCCCAGCGAGATTATTTTTTGCGCGAGCAGGTCAGGGCCATTTACAAAGAGCTCGGGGAACAGGATGACAAGACCGTTGAGATTGAAGATTACCGCAGAAAAATCAAACGCGCCAAAATGCCGAAAGAGGCGGGCCAGGAAGCCATCAAGCAGCTCAAACGTCTTGAGCAGATGCATCCCGACTCTGCTGAAGCAACCGTGTCACGGACCTATCTCGACTGGCTGGTGGATCTGCCATGGGCTAAATCATCGCGAGATCGGTTTGATATTGCCGGGGCCAAATCCGTGTTGGAAAATGATCACTACGGATTAAATAAGGTAAAAGACCGTATCCTTGAATACTTGAGCGTCCGTAAACTGAACCCGAAGATGAAAGGCCCGATCCTTTGTTTTGTGGGTCCGCCTGGCGTCGGTAAGACCTCTCTGGGCCAATCCATCGCCCGGGCCCTCAAACGCAAGTTTATCCGAATTTCGCTGGGCGGAATTCGCGATGAGGCCGAAATTAGGGGCCATCGGCGGACCTACATTGGTGCCTTGCCCGGCCGCATCCTGCAGGGGCTGAAGCAATGCGGCAGCAACAATCCGGTTTTTATGATGGATGAAATTGACAAGCTGGGTGCTGATTTTCGGGGTGATCCATCTTCGGCGCTGTTAGAGGCACTGGATCCGGAGCAAAATTTTGCCTTCAGCGATCATTTTATCAACTTACCTTTTGATCTGTCTAAAGTGATGTTTATTCTAACTGCGAATTTAACCGACACCATCCCCTCAGCGCTGCTGGATCGGATGGAGGTTATCCCGCTTTCCGGTTACACTGAAGAAGAGAAAATCGTGATCGCCAAAAATTACCTTATTCCGCGACAGATCCAAGAAAATGGCCTTAAAACCCGCTCAACTTCCATGAGTTCCGGAGCACTGCAGCTGATGATTACCGAATATACGTCTGAAGCGGGACTGCGAAACCTTGAAAGGGAGATTGGCGCAATTTGCCGTAAAGTGGCGCGTAAAATTGCTGAAGGCCAAAAAGGATCCTTTGCGGTCACCCGGGCCAACTTGCATAAATATCTGGGGGTCCCCAAATATGGCCCGGAAATGGATAAGGAAGAAAACCAGGTCGGCCTATCTACCGGTCTGGCGTGGACTCAGGCCGGCGGAGAAGTGCTGTATGTCGAAGCATCTTTGATCGGCGGAAAGGGTGATTTGATTGTGACCGGGCAGCTGGGAGATGTGATGCAGGAATCCGCCCGGGCAGCGGTAAGTTATGCACGGGCAAATCTGGCGTTATTGGGGCTGGATGAAAAGAAATTCGAAAATTCTGATATCCATATTCATGTCCCGGCAGGCGCCATCCCCAAAGACGGCCCGTCTGCAGGCATCGCCATGGCGACAGCGCTTATCTCCGCATTAACAAACACAGCCGTTCGCAGTGATGTGGCCATGACCGGTGAAATCACGCTGAGGGGTCGGGTTCTCCCCATCGGCGGCTTAAAAGAAAAGGCCCTGGGTGCCATGCGGGCGGGAATTCGAACCGTCATTATACCCGACAAAAACAAAAAAGAACTCTCTGAGTTGCCCCACCATCTAAGGCGCAAAATTGAGTTTGTTCCCGTAAAACAAATGTCTGAGGTTGTGGCACGGGCGATTGTGGGAACCATATCCCGGCGCAAACTAAAACGGACAAAAACCAAGCGCAAATAACCGATGAAAATCCTTGCACTGGACACAGCCACAAACAGCTGCAGCGTTGCCGCTACAGATGATGGGGTCCTGTCCGCTGAATTGACCATACGTAAAAACCAGACGCACTCCAAACACTTAATGGAACTAGTCCATTCAGTTCTGGAAATCGCTGGTTTGGGTGTTGCAGACCTGGACGGTCTGGCCGTTACGATCGGTCCGGGCTCATTTACCGGCCTGCGAATCGGCATCAGCACGATCAAGGGATTAGCGCATGCGCTGGGCAAACCGGTTGTGGGG
>JBFFCW010000206.1:0-6981 GCA_041559695.1 Desulfobacterales bacterium | reverse complement strand
CGATGGCGGGATCGGTCACCGCATCAAAAATTCGCACGCTGAACAGAAGGGTGCCCAAAACCGCGATATTGATGCCCACCACGTCGGTATAAAATTTGGGGATATAGACGTAAACCGGTATTCCGACAACTGCCAGGGCAAATGCCGGAGCTGAATACGCAATTTTTTTTCCTAAAGCAATATGTTCGGGATGCCGCTTTTTCACAATAGGTCCAGGAGTTCTTTTTTCATAGATTCGCTAATCGGTTTGGACCCCAGCCAGATGGAAAACAGGGCGGCCGCAAAATCAGCGCCCTCGACGACACCTTTGGGTTCGCCGTTTAGTGCCAGCTCCGTCCCTTTACCGGGAATGTATGTCAACGCATAGCGGTCGCCCGGCTGAACATCCTGGTACAGTGAGTTGTGGTATTCAATGCGGGATCGCAGCCGGTCATAGGCTTGCGAATTAACATTTTCAGATATTTTTTTATGGGTGGCGGAGCCAAAATCATCGCCGGCGATGGATCTGAAATATTCAACCTCCAATCGCTTGGGCACATCTGAAAGAGCCAGCGTTGAGGGGCAATCTTCCGGCAGGTATAAAGCCCCGACATATACTTTCGCAAACACCATCACCCGCAAAAGTCCGGTGCCTCTTAACGCTAAAGACGTACCCGCCGTTGTATAGCGATCATCAAAATTTACACCTTCAATTTCTGCAGCCTCGATCTGGGGGGGTATGGCAATCAGAGCGATCAACGCCGCAATGGTTTTTACGCATCGATATCGATTTAAGGTCATCAGGTTGTCCTTCATATCGGAAATTGTCTGTATGCCCCGGCAATCAATCGGTTATGAAAAAGTACACCCGATTGTGGCCTGAAGCATAATTGCAAACATAATGCAGATTCATCTGGTGGCAAATGCGGTATACACATTTTTTAAAAGGCATCAAAGGATCGAAAATTTAATGTAAAACCTGCAAAGATACGTCTTAATTCGACTGTTTTTAAGATAACCCGATCGGTTTTTGCACGCAAACGTTTAATAATGAGCGCCTTCACGGAAACCGATTGGTGGCGTTAACCCGCGACAGATGCTTTCCGGAAGGTTAAATGATCCTATTTTAGCTGCTGCGGCACTTTTTGCAATTTGCTGAGGTCGTAGCCTTGCGCTTTGATAAAATCTAAGATCCGATTGAAGTCATCTTCTGGAATATACGGTTTTCGGGCCATGATCCAGACATAGTCCCTTTTGGTGCGACCGATGACGGTTTGGGTATAGTCTTCGGTAAGATAGATGATGCGGTATTCGGCTTTAAACGGCCAAATAAACTGCATCCCCCAAACGGCATTTGATTGCTTCTCCTGTATAAATCCACGCGGTTTATAGGTCTTAAGCGGGCCATCAAAACCGCCTTTGTTGAACGTAAATGTGGTTTCAATGGTTCCATCTTCAGCCAGACGATAAGATTCAACCGCGTTATAGGCTTCCTTCTCAATCGCGTGGGGAATATTGGCGATAACATACCAATCTCCCATAAAACGCTCTATGTTTACGGAATCAACCGTATCGATCGGTGGCCCGGTCGCACAGGCCGATATCGCAACGAGTAGCATCAATGAAGAAATTTTTTTTAACATTCTCATTGGCATTGACCTATGACTTGTTGTTAATTTCATCATGGGTGATCTCCTAAAGTTTTAGACGCTCAACTGCCTGCGAGCATCTGTTCGTTTTCAAGCTGCGTTTTACAGCTGATGCAATATCGAGCCGCCGGCCGGGCCTTTAGCCCCTTAATGGGAATATCCTCGTTGCAGCGGTTGCAAATCCCGTATTCACCATCTTCAATTTTTTGCAGCACTCGCTCGATTTCTCTGATTACACTCTTTTTTCTTGGGCAAAGAGGGTGGGAAAAATTTCGCCCGGTGGATTGGACAGCTTGATCGAGCGGGCCCGGCAGCTGCTCATCAAGAACTTCAGGACCAGAAAGGTTACCATCCAAGCCGGACAACAATTTTTCAAGCTGAGCGGGTAGCAGGCGCTTATCGTAAGTGCGGTTTTCTTTAGTCATTTATATCTGTTTCCACGGACCATTGACGGCCAATCACGGGGTGTTGTCGGATGCCCGGGCCGCATACAATTCCTGACCGCCGTGCCGGTTTCAAAAACCTGCTCGGATGCGGGTGGATCTTCAACCTGATTGTGTATACCGACAGCCCGACTAACCGATCGCCCCTCATCGCCGCTTCAATCAGAGGAGCGGAACCATTGTGAATCGTTAAGGTCATGTTGGGTGTCGGAAACGCTACCTGGCGCCTCAGCGGTAGAATGGGAAGTTCCTCTGGGATCTGGTGCAGCTCCGCTTTTAACCGACCGGGTTCATCCGGTATATTGGTGTCTAATTTCATATTTTTTCTGTTAATTTTAGGTGCTTAAAATTCATGCTGATGCGCGCGATGGACCATCTAAACATTTTACTAACATAAGTTAAACAAATAATTGACATTGTCAAAGAAAAACCTTATCGTTTGCCCATGAAGGTCAAAAGTTTATATCCGATTCGGTATGTTGCGCTGCAAACCGGACTGTCGACGCATTTAATCCGCATGTGGGAGAAGCGCCACCAGGCTGTTGTGCCCCAGCGAACGGATACCAACCGGCGAGTGTTCAGCAGAGCGGAGATCAAGCGCCTGCAGATGCTGAAAAAAGCGGTGCGGGCCGGCCACAGCATATCTCAGATTGCAAGCTTAACCTCTGAGGAACTGAGACAGCTGGTTGGCTTCGATGCAACCAATGGCTCCAGCGTTTCTTCCGCTTCTGAACAAGGTTCATTGGATGCGACCTACTTTTATGACAAATCGCTGGCCGCTGTCCTCAATTTTGATGCCGCGGGATTGGAATCTGTTCTGGATCGAGCAGTGGTATACCTAACCAAACCTGAATTGATCGACGCTGTCATTGTACCGCTATGCCAAAAAATCGGGGTGTTATGGAAGCAAGGAGAATTAAAGATCATCAACGAGCATATGGCAACCACTGTCATTCGGTCATTTTTATGGAACCTGCTGCGCTCAACACAAGTTTCGCAGACATCGCCGAAGATCGTCATTGCGACCCCGTCGGGGCATCAGCATGAGCTCGGTGCATTGGCAATTGCATTAATTGCATGTGAATCCGACTGGCGGTCTGTGTATTTCGGCCCCAGTTTGCCTGCGGAAGAAATTGCTGCGGCCGCAGCATATGCTGATGCTAGAGCAGTGGCGCTGAGTATCACCTATCTCAAAGACGACCATCAGTTATGCTTGGAGATAAAGAAATTACGGCGCTATTTGAGCGCCGGCATAACCCTTCTCATCGGTGGGCAGGGCGCATCGCCCTTGAACGATCTTCTCGATGCGCCCGCAATAAAGGTATTAAAAGATGTCGATACCTTCAGAATAACGCTCGACAACTTGCGCACGGTCCGGCACAATTAAGTTAAACACGAAGAAACGGTAAGTTTTTCAGGCTGCCCGTTGGAATCAGGGCATCGAGCATGTAAAAATATGACCGCAATGAACAGCGACCAACTTCTTTGAGTGAGCCGTTTTTTGATCTGGCTACAAGGCTGAGAAAGCAAGGTTAGTGATTGAGCATATAAAAATAGGGAACTACTGCTATCCGCTTTGTAGCCTTTTTATTTCATCAATTTAGCAATCATCTCTTTGACGAACGCATGACCTTCCTTGAGCGGCCTTTCGTCTTGAGTCCCAGCGTACTTCATGTTGAACCCACAATGATTATCCTGGATGAGATCATACCACTGATGAACGCCGCGTTAATGCGGGAAAGGCAGACCAAATGAAAATAAAAAGAGATATTTTTGAAATCTTTGAGCACGACGAGAGCTTCAAATACATCATGAAACGGCTGCTTGAAGCTTCGATGGCAGAATCCTTCAATTCTGTGGTTATTACCAAAGCCGAGTCTGGTTATCCGATCGTTTACGCCAATTCAGCATTCTGTGAACTCACCGGCTACGGGCCCCGTGAAGTCATCGGAGAGTCGCCATCCATAGTGCAGGGGCCGAATACAGATCAGGCTGCAATAGAGCGGTTGGATCATGATATTTCCGAGGGAAGGCTGTTTCACGGTCAGACCATTAATTATCGAAAAGATGGATTCGAATTTATGATGGAATGGAAGATTGTGCCGATCCGCAATGAAAAAGATGAAATCACCCACTACCTCGCTATTCAGCGAAATATCAGTAATTCGTAGCATTTGATCAATTCGTCAGCCTGATCGATGACTGGGATTGATCTATAAGGATTTAATATTAGCGGTCGGGCAATTCCAAATAATCAATTCGCATTCGCGTTATGCTGATCTGGAAAAATATCGGCAATCCGAGTTTATTACCTGAATAACGGATATTCTAATAACTTAATAAATGGGAACTTTTTCAGACAGGATATGGAAAGGGCGAGAAAAACCATAGTAATATTTTGTCCTCAGAGGAGAGACCGGAGCCCCTCCTCCGGATGCCTCTTTTAACCTCCCACTTCGCCGGGTGACAGGTCGCGCCAGGCACGGTCGACACTGCTGCCGATGGTACCGAAAAGGTCATCGAGATCATTTTTCATCGGCGACCAATCAGACGGGCACTCTGTTTCGAGCTTCTGCACGCGCATCTGCGCATTGACAACCTCCTGCTCCAGTTGCCCAATCAGTGGAAGAATTTTTTCTTTCTGCTCTGATCCATAACTGTCGGCAACCTTCTTCATTGCCTCGAGCTTCTCTTTCCATGCTGTCACTTCAGCCAGCATTGCCTTGCAGTAGTCTTGTACTTGCATGTCCAATCCTTTCTATTCCAGTTTGTTTGTCTCTCGCTGAACGTATGGCCTTCAACATTTTGCATGACAATTGACTCAGTCGGGACCAGATGTTTCAGCAGATTCAATGTTTCGTCTGGAGGGTTTAATCAGTTTTTTGCTGTAAGCTAAATCATAAGAATTCGTTTCGTTTAGTCAAGTCAGATAAAAAAATGATTTTAATATATTGATGTTATTCGATATTTCGTTCTATGGCCCCACTCAAAAATGCTGCGCCTAAAAGCGTGAACTTCGGGCCTGATGTTGAAATTCGCAGAGGTGAAAAATGTTTTGGGTGTATTGATAAAATACGAAATATTTTAAATCTATAGGTTGACAAAAAAATGAGAGCTTGCCGGCTCATGCCGGAGAATGACGCGTCATGTCTCCAGGAGGACAATTCATGTCGGAAAACGGCCCCTCTTCGCTCTATCGAGCTTCGCCGCGGCAGGCACGTCATGGCCGAAAGCAACGTGTTGTGTCTGGAAGAAAAACGGGGACCGGCGAAATGCACGCTAATAGTTTACGAAAACTGCTAAAAGTCCATTATAAATTTTCATATTATACTTTCGGTGAATAAAAAACCCTGCCTTAATATAAAACAAGGCAGGGTTTTGAATCCGCTGTTTACGAATTGGTTTTATTTGCCGTTCGGCCTGGGATAGAGGCCGGCGGCCTCAACGATCTCGGGTACCTTTTCTTCCCATTCGATGGCCATGATGTGGAATCCGGCAACGCCCTCACACTCTTTGAGGCGCTCAATGGATTCGATGCAGATCTTGATGCCTTCATCGGCCTGTTTGCCTTTTTCGACCCCTTTCAGGCGTTCAATAATTTCATCGGGCACGTCCATGCCCGGGACTCTTTTTTGCATGTACTTGGCCATACCGACACTTTTCATGGGGGTCAGGCCCGCCAGGATAAAACATTTTTCATGCAGCCCGCGCTCACGTACCCCTTTCATCCACTCTTCGAATTTATCCAGGTTGTAGATGCACTGGGTCTGGATGAATTCCACCCCGGCGGCAACCTTTTTGGCCAGACGCGGCACCCGGATCTCAAAGGGGTCGGCAAACGGGTTGGCGGCCGCTCCCACGAACATCTCGGGTTTGCCTTCAAGGTCGTCGCCGCCCAGAAACTTGCCCTCGTCACGCATGTGCCGCACGGCCTGAATCAACTGGATGGAGTCGATATCATGCACATTCTGACCCTGGGCGCAATCCCCGAAGCTTTGATGGTCGCCGGACAGACACAAAATATTGTTGATTTCAAAAGAAGCCGCACCCAGAATATCGCTTTGCAAAGCAATGCGGTTGCGGTCGCGGGTGACCATCTGCAGCACCGGTTCCAGGCCCATCAATTTCAGGCGAATACAGGCGGCCAGGCTGCATAAGCGCGTCATGGACGTCTGATTGTCGGTGATATTGATGGCGTCCACATGATCTTTGATCAACTCGCCTTTTTTAATGATGTGCTCGGGATTGCTGCCGCGGGGCGGCCCGCACTCGGACGTAACGGCCATGTGCCCTTCCCTGAGAATCTTTTCCAGTTTGCTCGGTGTCTTTGTTGTCATTGCTGCACGTCCTCCCTTACTACTTTTCTGGGTCCCCCGGCCCTGTCCGTCGACCAGTCTTTCAAGGGGCACAACTTTTCATATTCGTCGAGCCGGTCCAATGCCTGGAGGCGATCGATAATCAATTGCCAGGCACAGTCGACTTCAGCGTTAATCTCACAGCGGCCCGTGGTGGACCCGCCGCAGGGGCCGTTGAAGAGCCGCTTGGCACAGCGTGCCACCGGGCAAATGCCCCCGGTTGTGGCCAGGATACACTGACCGCAGCCCTGGCAGCGTTCGGTCCACAGGCCTCGCTTTTCGGTGGCCCCCATAAAACAGGTGTTGACTCCCGGGTAGACCGGCGTGCGGTGGTATTGTTCAGACATAAACTGAACGCCCACACCACAGGCCAGCGAGACCACGGCGTCATATTGATCGATGGAATCCCGAATTTCATCCAGATACTCACGGTCGCATTGGCGCTCGAGCGTTACTTCGTCGATTTTGACCTCGTTTCCCTCTTTCCGGGCATGCATGCGCAGCGCCGAAGCCAGAACGCCCACTTCTTTTTTACCTCCGGCCTCGCAGACGGTG
>JBFFCW010000205.1:0-7008 GCA_041559695.1 Desulfobacterales bacterium | reverse complement strand
CCCTGGCATTGATTAATGATGCCGTCAAAAAAGGCGGTGCATTTGCCAGTTCCAGGGTGGGCGGCTTGAGCGGAGCATTTATTCCCGTCAGTGAAGATCTGAATATATCCGAAGCGGCCCGTAAGGGCCATATCGGGCTGGAAAAACTGGAAGCCATCACTGCCGTATGCTCGGTGGGATTGGATATGATTGCCTTGCCGGGCGATACCACCGAAGAAACCATTGCCGCCATTATTGCTGACGAAATGTCGATCGGTGTCATCAATAACAAAACAACCGCCACCCGCTTAATCCCGGTACCCGGTAAAAAGGCCGGCGACAGCGCCTATTTTGGAGGGCTGCTGGGACAGTCTACGATTATCCCGGTAAACAACGGTTGTAACCCGAATCCATTTATTCGGCGCGGTGGTCTCATCCCCGCTCCGATCCGAAGCCTAACAAACTGAAGAAGTGCCTACTTAACCGTAATTACCGGACACTCCGCCTGCAGGATCACATATTGAGCGGTAGATCCCATCAGCAATTTCCCGACTTTCGAACGACGTTTAACCCCTACAACGATATGGTCAATCTGGTTTTCATTTGCAAATTCAACCAGGTCCTCACCCGCTGATAGGCCGCGGATTAACAAATGCGTGTTGCAGGCAATACCATCTTCCTCAAACAAAGACTTGGCATACTCCAATCCCCGCTCCGCCTGCTCAATAAATTTTCTTTCGGATTCGGTTCCTTTCTGCATTGAAGTCACCACCTCAACCGATGCCCCGAATGCTTTTGCGTGGGATTTTGTCAGATTTAACGCTTCCTTCGCAGAGTTCGTACCGTCATACCCTACCAGTATCTTCATAAAGATCTCCTCCCTTTCTTGCCAAGGCAAAGCCCGCCAAAGCTTCGGTTATCAACCTAAAGAGTAATGGCCGGAATAACTGCTGACTGAGTTTCTTTTTAGCATAGACAATTTCAATTATCCACCAAAACATCACGAGATTCAGCAAAAACGAGTCAATGCATTTCAATACCCGAGTGTCGCATATTGAGCAACGGCAACGGGATAAGATTTGCGAAGCTTTAAACCTGGTTATGACGGAGAGCAAAAAACTACTTGATTGCAGCGATCACCGCCCGCATAAATGCCGGTAAATCATCCGGAGTGCGGCTGGTAATCAGATTTCCATCGACAACTACCTCCTGATCGACCCATTCAGCACCGGCATGGACTAAGTCATCTTTAATCGCAAAGAATGATGTCACCGTTTTACCCGACAATATTTCCGCTGAAGCAAGCATCCATCCGGCATGACAGATGGCGGCAACCACTTTCCCGCCCTCAAACAGGTCTTTGACCAGTTGCACCATTTTGGGGTATCTTCGCATGATATCCGGGGCATATCCACCGGGTATGACCATGCCGTCAAAATCAGCTGCGGAAACCTGCTCGATGTTGACATCCACCTTAACTTCGGTGCCGGGCTTCCCCGTATAGGTTTCAGCGCTGCCGGACCCCACCACGGTCACCTCGGCGCCGGCCTCTTTCAAACGGTAATAAGGATACCAGAATTCAAACGTGTTAAACAATGATTCCACTGGAATCGCCACTTTTTTACCCTGAAGTTCCATATTCAGCTCCTTTTTTGTTCGATATATGGTAAGAATCGAATCAAAGATATACATCTTTCCATGCATGTCCATTGCCCAAAAACTTTAATCATGTTTGAATTAATCTTAAAAATTCGGATTAGAAAATCAATTTATAGTACTGATATCTAATAGATACACTATAGAATGTGTTTTCACGTGAAACTTGAACTATTGTTATGTGGCGACAGTTAAGGTAAAATATATCGGACTTCCGCAGAAAATTGTCCTTATCTGAATGATTAATTTCAAAGCTTTGATGACCCATGATCCGTATTACCGACACATTATTTATTGATGAAGACGAAATCCAGCTGGATTTTATGCGTTCATCCGGACCGGGCGGCCAAAATGTCAACAAAGTGGCCACTGCGGTTCAACTGCGATTCAACGTGCATCAATCGGCCTCCTTATCTGCCGAAATTCGAGATCGCCTGATGCGGATCGCCGGCAAAAAGGTGACTGAAGACGGCATCCTGATTATCAAAGCTCAGCGATTCAGAAGCCAGGACCAGAACCGCAAAGATGCCATTGGACGCCTGGTTGAACTGATCCGCCAGGCAACCGTTAAACCCAAACCCCGGCGCAAAACCAGACCATCCCCGGCAGCCAGAGAACGTCGATTATCAGCTAAAAAAAAGCACAGCGAAATTAAACGCCGCCGCCGTGAGGTCAAGCGCTCTGAAAATTCTTAGTTTTTACGCTTCCAGACAAGTTTTGCGCAATAGACCGCATCATGAAACGAACAATCCCCTTGACATCTGGTTTATTGATCCCGTAAGAATCAATTTCCTTCAGCCGGGTGTCTCAACCGCTGTGCTCACCATATTTTAATCGTTATTGAACGCATCGGGCACCAGAGTGCTCGGAAAGGGCTTTGAGGATGAAACCCATATCCTGGCAGGATTTTGAAAAAGTTGAAATGCGCGCCGGCTCGATCAGCCGGGTGGAAGCTTTTCCTGAAGCCAAAGCCCCGGCGTATAAAATCTGGGCGGATTTTGGTAATTTCGGCACAATGAAATCCAGCGCCCAGGTGACCAAACTTTATTCCAAAGCAGACCTCCTCGGGCGTCAGATTATCGGCGTCACCAATTTCCCGCCGAAACAAATTGGGACCTTCATGTCGGAATTTCTGGTAACCGGCTTTATACTTGAGAACGGCGAAGTGGTTCTCGCGGAGCCGCAGCAAAGCGTTCCGAATGGTTCCCGACTCGCATAGAAACATAGAAGCGGTTTAAACATGGCAAAAAAAATGGCGCCCAAAGACAATTATTCGATCGGTGTGATTTCCGACACCCACGGGCGCATACCGTCCGGGATACCGAACGCCTTTGAGGGTGTCGATCTCATCATTCACGCTGGTGACATCGGTGAAGAAGCGGTTTTGGATAAATTGTCAAAAATTGCCCCGGTTGCGGCGGTCCGGGGGAATATGGATTTTGGGAAATGGACGCGTCGATTGCCGAAAACAGAGGTCATTGAAATTGGTCAAATTGTTTTATACGTGCTTCACATTGAAAGCCGGCTGGATGCCGATCCGGATAAAACCGGTTTTAAAGCCGTTATCAGCGGTCATACGCACCGTCCGGATGTATATGAAAAGAACGGGGTTGTGTTTATCAATCCGGGAAGCGCTTCATATCCGAAATTCGGACATCCGGCTTCTGCTGCCTTGATTCAAATCAAGGGAGATGCCTTGAGTGTTAAACTCATTCGTCTGAAAGACTGAGACCAACCGAAAGGAGAATTTCACAATGGGAGGTTTGTTTGGCTGTGTAACTAAAAATGACTGCCGGGATGATCTTTTTTACGGTACCGATTATCATTCCCACCTGGGGACCAAACGCGGGGGGCTGGCGGTGCAAAATTCAAAGGATTTTTCCCGCTCGATCCACAACATCGAAAATGATTATTTCAGGTCCAAATTCGAACCCGATCTTCCAAAACTGCACGGCAGCAAAGGAATTGGCATCATCAGCGATCATGACCCGCAGCCGCTGATTATCGGTTCCCACCTGGGGACCTTTGCGATCGTGACGGTCAGCAAAATCAACAATATCGACGAACTCGCCGCCAAAGCGCTCAAAAGCAAACGGCACTTTTCAGAAATGAGCGGTGGCGAAACGAGTCCGACCGAATTGGTGGCCATGTTGGTCTGTGAAAAGGAATCCTTCGAAGCGGGCATCCAATATGCCCAGACGGCCATCAAAGGATCCTGTTCAATGCTTCTGCTCACCGAAAACGGGATTTATGCGGCACGGGATAAACTGGGCCGCACGCCGGTTGTTATCGGTAAAAGGAAGGGGGCATTTGCAGCCGCGTCGGAATCGTGTGCCTTTCCCAATTTAGGTTATGAAATTGAAAAATACCTGGGCCCCGGCGAAATTGTTTTAATTTCGGCCGACGCTTGCGAACAAAGAAAACCGCCGCAGGAACAGATGCAGGTATGCGCATTTTTGTGGGTCTATTACGGGTATCCGGCGACCAGTTACGAGGGAATCAATGTGGAAGCCGCCCGAAACCGATGCGGCAGGGCCCTGGCCCAAAATGACAGTGTCGACATCGATTTTGTCGCCGGGATTCCGGATTCCGGTATCGGCCACGCCATCGGATATGCAAACGAGAAGAATGTCCCCTATATCCGGCCCTTTGTTAAGTACACGCCGACCTGGCCCCGAAGCTTTATGCCCCAGATTCAGAGTACGAGGGACCTTGTGGCTAAAATGAAACTCATTCCGGTCAAGGAGTTGATCGAGGGCAACAGAATCCTTTTTTGCGAGGATTCGATCGTGCGCGGCACCCAGTTACAGGATACCATTCAAATTTTGTACGAATACGGCGCCAAAGAGGTCCACATGCGGCCCGCCTGCCCGACCCTCATTTATCCCTGCGATTTTTTAAATTTTTCAACTTCACGGTCAATGCTCGATCTGGCCGGCCGCAAAGCCATTTCGGAACTTGAGGTCTCAGATGACCAAAATTTAGCCGAATATGCGACGGCAGGATCGGAAAAGAACCATGCGATGGTAGATAATATCAGACAACGATTAAAACTGACGTCTTTACAGTACCAGAAATTGGATGATCTGGTTGCTGCAATCGGTTTGCCAAAAGAAAAGTTATGCACGCATTGCTGGGATTGCAGCAGCTATTTTTAAATTGTCCCCTGAGAACAAAACCACCAGAGGTTACGAAATCAGCTGCACAGTTGCAGTTTTGACAAATTTCAAGTATTCTTAACAAATAGGGATATCGCCAAGCGTGTATGATTGGCAAGATATATCAATTGTGAGCTTTTATTTCAGGTCCTTGGTTCAGATAATGCAACAAAAAATTTTAAATCTTAATGTGTTATTATCGCTATTGTGCGTGTTTAGCATTTATGGCTGCGCAGTTGCTGTGATTGGCATTGGTGCCGCCGGCGCCGGAGCTGCTGCTTATTTCAATGGAAAGCTGACAAAAACTTATGAATCGGAATATCATGACACCATTGAGGCCAGCAGCGCTACATTAAAAGACCTAAAAATCCCCATAACTGAAACCATAAAGGATGAATTAAAAGCTGAAATTAATGCCAGGCGTCCTGATGGCACGCCGATTGCGATTGAAATTATTCGGATTGAACAGAATCTGACGCAAGTTTCCGTTAGAACCGGTTCTTTGGGCTTCTGGGATAAAAGGGTTTCAGAACAAATTCAAGGCTATATAGATCAAAACCTGAATCGGCGCCCGATTGCCGATCAAAAATCATCGGAAAATTTAGCGCAAGAAGATGTTAAGTCCACAAGCGGCCAAGGGGGCCAAACGGAAATTATCGAAGAAAATCTTGAGGTTAATTCTCTTCCGGAAACCGTTCATGCCGAATCCATGGGCAGCCCCGGCAGCCAGGAGCCGGCAGCCAATCCCGCAAAATCTGCTGAAATGCTGGTCGACTCGATTTTCGTCCTTTTTTTCAAACAAAATTCAAATGATCTTTCGGACAAAGCAGTTGAAAAACTTGATCGGGTTTTTGAAATTCTCATCCGGAATCCGAGTGCTGAAATTATACTTAATGGTTACTCAGACGCGATCGGCTCTGCCTCCTACAATGAAATGATCTCCGAAATTCGGGCCAATGCGGCTAAAAGCTATCTGATCGGAAAAGGTATCGCGCCAGCCAGAATGATGGCTTTGGGTCATGGTTCGCAAAAATTTATCGCCAGCAATAAAAATGCAGCCGGAAGACAGATGAATCGACGGGTTGAAATTGAACTCGTCAATCCTTGAACCCTTAGCAGAGCTTCCCGCCCGATCACTTATGCTTTGCGGGTCGTCCCGCAGTGAAGATGTTTTAGTATGACGATCGATCGCGGGGCACGAATTGAAGGCAGTCTGTATCTTACGACTTCCAGAGAATACTGATCTCCCGGCGCATCCGCGCGCACCGCATCCAATTCTTTCTCATCGACCTTCCCTTTCATCGCAATGATCGTTCCCTGTTTTGCCAGCAACGGCAGGGCGCTTTTCACAAACGGCGGCAGATCAGACAGGGCCCGGCTGATAATGACATCAAAGGAAGCCGCCTGACCCGTGCCTTTCAGGAGGTTTTCAGTGCGGATTTGGCGGGCTTCAATATTTTCAAGACCGAGGATCCTGAGCACATGTTTTAAAAAATTTATTTTTTTACGAACCGCGTCGATCAAAAGGACAGTGATAGACGGTTTTAACATCTTGAGGGGTATGCCGGGAAAACCGGCGCCGGAGCCGATATCGAGCAATCTGGCGCCGTCGGGAATGCATCCGGCAGGTGCCAGCGAGTCCACAAAATGCTTAATGGCGATGTCCCGGGGATTGGTAATGGCGGTAAGATTGATTTTTCGGTTCCAGGTGAGCAACTCGGAAGCGTGGATGGAAAACGGGGCGGTGATGCCCTCATCTATGACAACACCCAGCTTGCGAGCACCGTCAATGATGAGGCGTTGCCATTCCGTAGAACCAATTTCCATGTATTAAAAAACCCGCTAAACTTTCTATCTGATACATTCTTCGTTTGATATTCGATATTCAATTCGACGCTCAACCCAGAACCTTGAACCCTGAAGCCCTTTTTAATTGATACACACCCGCCGCACCTCAGCCATATCGGTGAGTCCCTTAAAGACTTTCATGATACCATCCTGCCTCAGCGTGGCCATGCCTTCTTTCATCGCCTGGGCAAACAGCATTTCCGTATTGGCCTGTTTTTTGATCATCAATTTGATTTTGGGAGTTCCCTCCATAAGCTCGTGGATACCCATCCGGCCGCGGTAGCCGGTATTTGAACAGTTATCGCACCCGACAGCCCGGAACAGGGTCAGATCCGGGCTATATTCGATACCGGTTTGTGCCCAGTAT
>JBFFCW010000204.1:0-7021 GCA_041559695.1 Desulfobacterales bacterium | reverse complement strand
GCAGGCAGCGGACATCAGAGGGATAGAGGGTGATCAATGATAGAAAAACCCATTGATGAACCGACAAAGCGGGCATCTCATCTGGGTTTTAGACAGGGCTATGAGATCGCCAACAGAACTCAAATTTTAGAAACCATAGGCAAAGATGAGTTTGTGAATATTGTTTTAGAGACGGTGATAAAATCCCTTGAAAGTACGGTCTTTGAAGCGATATCGGCTGAGCTTGACTTAATGAATGAAAAATATCCTGCCTTTGACAGCTGGAAAGTTTTTGCTGATGCCGTAATTCAGGGTGCCGGCGAAAATTTTTTGGATAGGACCGGCAATGAGGAATAGAAGTGGTTTCAAAACCCCATCTAAAGAAAAAGCGGGTGTTGCAGAAGATTTAGCCCGACCATAAGGCGGGCGGGCATCACGGGATAAAAAATATTAACCGTAAAGCCCCATGCCTACCACGCTGCTGATACGATTTGAATTTCTCTACCATTTTTAACCGAGCAGATAATGCCTCCCGGATGGTGCACCCCGAATCCACTCATATAGCTTGAACACGTCATATTTCCTTTGCTTTTTAAACCCGAAGAAATGATTGAGCTTGCAAAAGCCGTTGCCAAACTGAACAGAAAGCCAATTGGTGCTATAACCATTAATAGAATGATGCTCGTTGAAATATCGACATAAAACAGCAGTAAAAAAACGAACAGGCCCGCAAGCCCTCCGAGCCAGGGCCTCTTAACGCCGATGATAACGGCAATCAACCCGACGATGAAAATAATCGTATGAAGGCTCATTTTTTCATTCCTGTCTAATTTTATTTAGCGATTTGATGTGGGTCCAACTCCACTTCAATCGCGAAAGAAAAGAAAGGTTGAAAAGCGACCAGTCAGGCAGAACCAAACCGTTGAGAGAATGGACAGTGAAAATCAGCTTGAGGCGTGAGATTGAACCGCACCGGGACAATTCTTACCGTGTAATCATACCTTGAAGCACATTTAGCTGTCAAGAATATTGAATATTTATTAACCAGATCGTTAACTAGGATTTCTGCAGACCGGGCCATCGAGGCAGGATCAAACTCAAAAATGCTATTTTACCTTTATGGCCACCATCGTAACATCGTCGTGAGGTTCTTCGGATTGGACGAACTCATCCAAGCGCAAGTTGATGCGTTCGACGATCTTTTCTGCAGGAAAATGCGCACTTTCCTGCAGGGCTGATTCCAGGCGGGATTGATCAAACAGGTGGTGGTTTGAATTCATGGCTTCGGTGATACCGTCTGAATAAAGCAGCAGCACATCCCCGCTTTTAACCGGCATGGATTTTTCCTCGAGGCATGACGAAAACCCCATATTCTTATCAATGCCGAGGCACACGCCTTTGGTCTTCAGGGGCTGAATTGTTTTGGTTTGAGAGGAGTAATACAGCGGCCAATTGTGCCCGGCGCGCGCAATGGTCAAGGAATTCTCCCCGGATTCGAAAAACGCGATGACCGCCGTAATAAAATCTCCTTCGCGCAGACGCCTGCAAATCAGATGATTCAAGCCGTTTAAGATATTCGCGGGAGAGGCGCTCTGCTGGGAGAGGGACTCAAACATGCTCTGAATGTGGGCGGCATACAGCGCCGCCGGTATGCCCTTGCCGGCCACATCGCCGACAATGCTCAGCATCTGGTTGTCATTGCGTTTGACCACGTTGAAAAAATCCCCGCCCACGATTTTGGCCGGCTTTGAGGAACAAGATACCGACAGCCAGGGAATTTCAGGGAGCTGCTCGGGCTCGAGACTGACCTGGATTTCTCGGGCGATTTCCAGTTCATCGCGCGTGGTCAGCTTATCGGCAAGCTCCATTGCCAGCAACCCGTTTAAAATGACGAAAGCGCCTAGAATCCATATCACCTTGGCTGTGAGGAGTGCCAGCAGGAACCCGACGAAACTGAGCCCATAAAAAAACCGGCGGGCCGGCGTCAGCTGCATCAAAAAGCTCAAAAAGATTTCTCTAAATACGTTGATTTTTGATTTTAACGATTTTTTCCCGGACGGGCTGTCCTTGAACGTTGTCTTCTCTTTATAATAGGTTAAGGCCTCCAGCGCGTCTTTATGCAGCATCCGCTCGATTTCCGTGCGGCTGAGTCCGGTGGTGTACCATTGGAAAAAATCGCGGGCTTTTTTGATTTTGTCTTTAAAATATGATGTTATCCTTTTGATGCCCATGCGTTTACCCCTAAAAACGGAATTGGAAATTCGAGCGGATAGCGAAGGCGTTTGTCCGCATTGGTTGGAGCTAAAAAAAATACTCGAGTTTATCTTTTTTATCAAGCGCAATTTGGTTCTGGAACAAGGCGATCTATTTTCGGGAGGATTTTTTGAAGTGGCCTTTAATTCCGGTTTCCTTCCAGCTGCGATACGCGTTTATTTCCCCTTTTAGCGAATTCATAATGGTGGTTAAGACCGCCAGATCATCCAAATAACCGACAAGGGGGATAAAATCCGGGATTAAATCTGCCGGCAGGATGAAATACAGCAATCCGCCGCCGATCATGGCCACATTCGCCGTATGAAGTTTGTAATCGCCTTTGACCGAGTCCTTGAAAAGCGCATAGAGCTCGCGCACATTTTCAAGGACTTTTTTTAAGGTCGGATAGGCCTTGTTGATTTTGTTGCGAATGGCTGCATCGTTTATAAATTCAGTAAAATCCTTGCCCCTGGTAAATCGAAGCATGCGATCGTAGTTTTTGCGCCGCGCGGCATCGCCCAGTATGTGATAGGCCTGGTTCAAAACTTTGGTCTTTTCTTCGGCTTCTTCGGTACGGTCGGGATTTTTATCCGGATGCCATTCTTTGACCTTATTCAGATAGGCTTGCTTGATCGCTTGCGGTCCGGCTTTTGGTTCGATCCCCAGCAGCTCATAATAATTCACAAATTTTTCGGAGGAATTGTTCATTTTAGCTGTTGTTACCGCTTTCCATTATAATGTTCCGCAATATCCCATTTTTTTGCGGCACCGTCTTTAACCCGGAACAATATAGGAGAATATAATGCGGACGTCCATTATTTTATTGGTTTTAACCGAAAGAAATTAAGGGTCAGATATGTGTGGTTGCAAAAATTTTCAGAATACCGTACAAGCGATGCCTTGGACTTTTTGAGCGCTTTGACCGGATCCGGTCAATTCTCGGGCAGTGCGATATTTGCTTCTTCGATAAAATGAATTTGCCGAGGTCATCCTGAATTCCATGCGCAGCATTCGTGACTTAAAAAGCCAGGCGACGCGCCTGACCCTGTTGGGCCTTATTGTCGGAGCCGTGCTGATCAGTTTTTCCGGGGTCTGGGTTAAAGTGGCCCACGTCTCGCCGAACGTCTCGGCCTTTTACCGCGTTTTTTTCGGCAGCATTGTTTTACTCGCGGCGGCCCTGTACCATCGGGAAGTCAAATGGCTGAAGCTTCGGCATCTGCTGCTGAGCGTGTTATGCGGGATTCTGTTTGCCCTGGACCTCTGGCTATACCACTACAGCGTTCAATACATCGGCCCGGGGCTTGCAACCATCATCCCAAATTTTCAAGTGTTCATTCTGGCCGGCTTCGGCATTTTGTTTCTAAAAGAACCGGTACGGCTGATATACCTGCTGTCACTACCTCTGACACTGGTCGGCCTTTTCATGATTGTGGGGGTCAACTGGTCCGAACTGGAACCGTCCTATCGGGCGGGTGTGTATTACGGAATGGCGGCGGCGGTTTTTTATGCGGCATTCATATTGTCGCTTCGCAAGTTGCAAGCAGATCAGATGGGTGCGCCCCCTTTTTTTGTGCTGCTGATGGTTTCATTTAGCACCGCTGTTTTGTTAGCGGCTGAAGTGGTTCATCAGAATGATTCTTTTCAGATTCCCGACCTGCAGAGTTTTTTCAGCCTGGCGGCATTGGGTTTGTTCAGTCATTCGTTGGGATGGATCCTGATTACCAACGCCCTGCCCAAAATTCGCACTTCCTTCTCCGGCCTGATTCTGTTACTCGAGCCTGCACTGGCATTCGTCTGGGATGTTCTTTTTTTTCAAAGACCGACATCGCTGGTGAACTGGCTGGGGGTAGTGATCGCCCTGGCAGCCATTTATATGGGTATGGCCGGAAAACCGGCGGACGCAGATCCTACCCCCGGTGCCGTTTTAACTCACCGCAGATAACAGTAGAATAATTAAGGAGACATCATGCCTATCATCGATAAAAGCAAACCGGTATTGGTTACCGGCGGCAGTGGTTATCTGGCCTCCTGGATCATAAAAATGCTGCTGGAAGACGGAATCGACGTCCATGCAACCGTGCGCGATCCCGCTGATGCAAATAAGATCAATCATCTCAAGGCCCTGGCTGAGACCTCAAAGGCCCAATTGAAGCTCTACCGGGCGGAGCTCATGGATTCCGGCAGTTTCGATGAACCCATTCGGGGCTGCGAGCTTGTGATTCACACTGCCTCGCCCTTCTTTATTACGGGAATCAAGAATGCAGAAGAAGAATTGATTCAACCGGCGCTGAAGGGCACTAAAAATGTTCTGGAAGCAGTAAACAGGACTGATGCGGTCAAACGCGTCGTGCTGACCAGCAGCATTGTGGCCATTTTTGGCGATAATATCGACAAAGCCCAGACGCCGGGAGGCATATTTACCGAAAAAGATTGGAATGACACCAGCAGCAGCGGGCACCAGCCCTATTCATATGCCAAGACGGCCGCCGAAAAAGCAGCCTGGAAGATGGCCGGCAATCAGGATCGCTGGGATCTGCTGACGATAAATCCCGGGTGGATGCTCGGCCCTTCTCTGTCGAAAAGAAAGGACTCAACCAGCATCCGCATAATGATGGAATTTGCCGATGGAACTTACCAGAGAGGGGTTGCTAAGATCTGGTACGGTATCGTTGATGTGCGTGATGCGGCATCTGCCCACATCAAGGCGGGCTATACGCCCGAGGCCAGCGGCAGGCACATTGTCGTCGGTGGGGAAGCCACCTTGCTTGACATTGCCAATATACTTCACAAGCATTTCGGAGATGATTTTCCGTTTCCAAAAACACAGGCGCCGAAATTTGTGTTCTGGCTGATTGCGCCGCTATTTGGCTTCACCCGAAGATTCGTGAGCAAAAATGTTGGCATCAAGATCAAATTTGACAATTCATACAGCCAGGCTGATTTAAAACTCTCTTACATTCCGCTTGAGCAAACGGTGACGGAACATTTTCAACAGATACTCGATGATGGTTTGTTGGACTGAGTTTCAGGTTAAACGGGTTATTTGTCTGCCGCATCCGGCATCCGTCAACCCGAAAGAAAGGGGCAGGCTGTATCCAGCCCGCCCCAGGTGGTTGCAACCGCCTTGCTGATCAAAGCGGTTTTGCGGGGTTGTACAGTCAGGCGATCAGTTCGTCTTGCTTACCCCGACAGAGACCGAGAAACCGCTGTCCGAAACAGCGGCGGAAGCTTGAAACTCGTCTTGCGGTGCAGCATAACTTTCGGCGCTGCTGTAATAGTTGTTCGTTTCCTGTACCACCGAATGAAGATGACGCCACTTGAAGTGTCTTGGATGGCCACCGCGGTAGACCGGTCGATGGCGCCAGGGACGGAATTCGGGCCGGAAGCGCGGCGGTACGCGATAATGATGCCGCCGGTTATATTGGTGCTTGGACCGGTGTGCTGGACGATAATGGTGACGTTTGGGTTGATACGCCCGGCCGCGGTCCCGGTTAAATTTGCGAACCGCTGGTTTATTCCATTTCTGAAAGTGTCCGCTGCGGTCTTGGTTAAACTTGTGAACCGCAGATCGATCCCCATTCTCAAAGTCGCCGCCTCGATTTTCGCGGCGATCGCCGCCCCTTTCGCGTTGGGCCCATGAATTAGCGGTTACGGCCAGAAAAAACCCAATTAATACCACGCTTATGATAATGATCTTTTTTTTCATGGTTTTCCTCCTTCTTTTAAAGTTTTAAACGCCCATTTGAGGTCAGAGCCTCCGTTCAATGATCAAGCGTGTATGACATGTATGATGCAACGGGTTTCTGAATGGTTTACAAAAAAAAGCAAACATTGAATTATTGAGTGGTATTCTGGACACTTGTAGATCAAAAAATATCCCTGTTGCATTGTTTTTGAGCGGCGATTTGAAGAAATTCCAGCAAAAATAGCTGCGATTGCAGAAATCCTTCCAAATGAGTTGACAGAAGATACAATCATTTGTTATAAAACGACCGGTTGGTATGTATAATTGACCAGAGGAAATATATGGCGGCTAAAGGTATCCAAACGCGTCAAAACATCATCACAAAAGCGCTGCAGCTTTTTTGCGTCAAGGGTTATTACCACACCTCGATCAACGACGTCCTGGAAGCCACCGATTTGACCAAAGGCGGGCTCTACGGCCATTTTTCCAGTAAAGAAGATCTCTGGTATGCGGTTTACGATCAGGCCTTGCGCATCTGGCGGGAGGTTGTCTTTCGGGGTATCCAGTCCAGTGCCGATCCCCTGGAACGCATTCAAACCCTGATTGAAAATGATATTAAAAAAAAACTTGGAGACCACATATTCGAGGGCGGCTGTTTTTTCCACAGCATGCTGGTGGAGCTGTCGGGTCAATCCGTTGCCATGAGCAGCCACCTGATGCAGGGTTTTAAACAGCTGGCCGGGCTGTTGTGCGCCTGGCTGGAACAGGCTGAGCAACAGGGGCTGCTCAAAGAAAATCTAAAATTCGATGAAATTGCCAACTATATCATCATTTCTTTAAACGGCGCGGCCGCTTTATACGCCCCCAGCCGCGATACGACCATTCTGGATCAGACCGTTTCCCAGCTTCACTTTTATATCCAGCAGCTAAAAAAATAATTTGGATTGATTCATCGTGAGTACTTTATCGAAATATATACCGACCGGTTTGAATATATTTAAATTCAAATAAATTTTTGGCTTTTTATCCTATGATTGCCGTCGTCGCCCTATTCCGATACTCTTCTGGAATATTCGCGGTTATGGCAGAAATATTAAAGTTTTT
>JBFFCW010000203.1:0-7041 GCA_041559695.1 Desulfobacterales bacterium | reverse complement strand
TCCAGTCTGGGCGTATCCACCTTCCCGGATGATGCGGACACGCTCACAGAGCTCCTGGCGCTGGCAGATCAGGCCATGTTCAGCGTCAAGGAAAGAGGCAAAGATTCAGTCTGCGGAATTTCCTATGAGACCACCAAAAGCGGAGACCGCACCGGAAACATCGTATCGCATGATTGCCAGAAATAACTGACGCGCCGTCGCCACCCCTTCAAGTTCGAGCCGAAAGCGCTGTCCCGGCAGTTCTTCAATAAGACCAAGCGCATACATGTTATAAAATCCTGCAGGAGGGAAAAGCGGTATCCGTCGCTTAAGGCCCCTTTCCGTATTTGATATTATTCTGTTGATTTTGCCGGCACCGGATTTTGCCGCTGAGTCAGGGCCAGCGCAACGCCCCCGATAATCATGGCGGACGACAGCAGCAGACGCACCGTGAGTGCTTCAGACAGGAGAACCACGCCCCCCAGTGCGGCCAGCACCGGTACGAGCAGTTGAACGAGCGCCGCGCTGCTTGCCGAGTGGTTCCGCAAGGCAGCGTACCAGATGACATAGCCGATCGCCGATGTCAGCCCGCCGGAAAGGGCTGCAAAGAAAGCGCCCTTAAACGTAATGTGCAGGCTCTGAAGAAAGATCAGACTGATGAGAAGCACGAAAGGGGTGGATCGCAAGAAATTGTCCGTGGTAACAGCAACCGGTGATCTCGAACCGCGGCCGCGCAACGAATAAATCCCCCAGGAAATGCCGGCAACAGCCATGAGGGCCGCTGCCGAAGGGGAGGGCGCCGTCAGACCCGGAAACACCAGATAGGTCAAACCCGCTAAACCGGCAAACAGACCCAGCCATCCCCACAGACGCAGACGCTCGCCCCTGACAACCGCAAAAATAATCATGGTGGCCTGCACCGAGCCGAACAGGATCAAGGCGCCGGTGCCGGTGTTCAAACTGGTGTAGGCAAAAGAAAACGTGACCGCATAAAGGAACAGCATAAAAGCGGACGTCCAATTGCCGCTATCATCAGCAGTATTGGTTTTTCCGGTTGCTCCCACAAGCACCAGCAGCACCAGGGCACCGCTAACCAGCCGGATGGTGGTGAAACTGGCCGCATCAATGGCGGTTTCCCCCAGGGCCAGCCGGCACAGTACGGAATTGGCCGCAAAAGCTATCAGGGCAAAAGCGGTAGACACTGCTGTGCGGAACCAGACCGCATCGATGCTTTTTGCCGTTACCGTCGTCATTTCAACCCATTTTCTTGCCGCTATGAAATCGAATGGCTCAGTTAAGCGTCGCCAAAGCGGTATTGATTCGTTGGCGCTGGTCTTCGGTTGTCAGATCGATAAGGAGTTTCTGGAATCGGGGATGCTCAACGCCGGAGAAAATGTACTGCCAGCGATAGGCCTTCAGCACCACGGCTTTGATACGCGCTATTTCATCCTCGTTAAATGATGCTTTGCAAACCTTTAAAAAATAATCGAGATCTGCAGCACACTGGGCTTGTAAGATGCCGTCCACCGCTGCGACGAGTTCGATAACTTCATCGATTGCCTGGTCCCGTTGCGCCGGGGCGAGTTTTTTGTCTTCTCTGGGCCATTCGAGTTCATCCATGATGGCATGCGTGGTTTCCTCTTTCCAGTGAAACAAAAAAACATCCTTGTATAAATCCGACAGGTTTTCTTCCGGCTCGATGCTTTGTTTGTAATGCTCCTGGGTGAAGAGCTCGATCTCAAGGATAAGGGCCAGCACCGCCCAGGTGGATTTTTTCAACACGGCGCTGGCGACCTCATCGGGGTCCGCCAGAAATTGATACCCCGGCGCCATGCCATCGGCCATCATCTTCTCGATGCGGCGAAACAGCGCCTGATGTTTTAACTCTTCATCCGTGAAACGAACCAGGGCTTCTAGCGCCACCTGATTCCCCAGCCAGTGATCACGGGTTTGTTCCAGAACCTTGGCGGTGATAAATCGTTCGACGAATCCGAACATATTGGCATATGTGCGGCCCTGGACCTGGCTGAGCAGCACTTTTTGTTCTGGGGTCAGAAAGTCGAGTCGATCGATCCGGGAGATACCTTCCGGGAGAAATTTTTGTGAAAAATCGAATTGGCGCCCGCGGATAACGTCTTTGTCGATATCCCAGCGAACTCGTTTTGAAATCTCGATACATTTGGCGTAGTCATGTGACTTGATCGGTGAATGGGCGGGCTCCATAGCGGTTACCTCCTTTCACATCATTCGAGGAATTGCGGAAAAAAATTATGCAAAGCCAAAAAAACTTTTAACGGCTGTTTTTGAATTAACCTCAAGGGATGTGATGCAGGGGATGGAATTACGAAACGGAAGTATATGTTGATGCGCTTTTCAAATGGATAGCAACCTGCCCTTGGGGGATTCTAAGATGAAAACGAAACGGTACTTTTCATTTAAATTCTAATAGACTTTCTAAAATGCAATAGAAAGTTATTAAGCACATAGTGGTATATTGTCAAGATTGGAGAAGATAATTTATCAAAAGTACAGACTTTCATTGATCTTAGCGGATAAAAATCTTTCTATTCTGCTTGCATTTCTTTTCTTAACTCACGCTTCAACACCTTGCCGATCGGACTGGTCGGAAGTTCATCCACAAACTCGATCACCCGGGGGACTTTGTAAGGGGCGACTTTCGCATGCATATATCGGGTTATCTTATCTTTCATCTGGTTGGTCTTTTTGATCCCGGATTTTAACACAATCGCTGAGGCGACGATTTCAGAACCCGGCCGTTTGGGATCCGGCAGCCCGATGGTTGCGGCCATGTCAATGCCGGGGTGCTCCATCAAAACCTCGTCCACCTGGCGGGTAAAGACGTTGAATCCGGAGACATTCACCATATCCTTGAGGCGATCCACGACGTAAAAGTAGCCGTCTGCGTCCATTTTGCAGATGTCACCGGTATAGATCCAGCCATCCCTTAATGTTTTTGCCGTTTCTTCCGGATTATGGTGGTAGCCCCGCGTAAATACCTGCGGGCCCCGGGCCACAAATTCCCCGGGTTCTCCCAGCGGCGCCAGCTCGCCGGTATCCGGATCAACGAGCTTGACTTCGGTGTCCGGAAACGGAATGCCCGTCGAGCCGGCTTTCTTCTTTCCGTACAGGGGCAGAGCGGTGGTCACCGGGCTTGTTTCCGTCATGCCCAAAACCTCAATCAGTTTGCCTTCACCGACGACGGCTTCGAATTTTCTTAAGTGATCGCAGGGGAAAGGCGCCGCGCCGCTGATAAACCACCGGACGGTTGAAAAGTCGAGGGAAACAAATTTAGGCTTTTTTAAAAGTTCGAGGAAGAGGGTCGGCACGTTGATGATACCAGCGGGTTGATATTTTTTGATGGCAGATATGATAAAATCCAAGTCACGGGGGTTTGGAACGGCAACCTGGCTGTAGCCCATGGCCATGCAGACCATTGCCAGAGCAAGGCCCGCCAGGTGAAACAAAGGAAAGGCGGAAAGAACGGTATAATTTCCCACGTTGAGGTCCAGCCACACCTGTATTTGCCTGAGATGATCGGAAATGTTCTTCCCGGTGAGGAGCGCTCCCTTGGGCAGACCGGTCGTGCCGCCGGTATACTGCATCAGCATGGCGTCTTCGAGGTTGCGCTTAATTTCAATCTTATCGGCGGGCATGCCTTTGAGAATCTGTCTAAAGCAATCCACTTTTTTTGCGGGCGGCGGCGTGATGCTTGCCGTTGGGATTTTTTTTAACAGCCGGCCGAGGAATTTCTTAAGCGGTGAGAGGAAGTCAGAAATCTGAGTGACCACCACTGTTTTAACGCCTGTTTTTCCCCAGACCGCAGCGACTTTTTCATAGAAAATGTCCAGGGTGACCAGGCATCTGGCACCGGAGTCATTGAGCTGATATTCCAGTTCCTTGGGCTGGAGCAGGGGACTTACCCCTGAAAGCACGCAGCCGGCTTTCTGGATGCCGATGATGGATATGTAATATGCCGGCAGGTTGGGGAGGTGGACGCCCACGGTATCACCGGGCTGCAGGCCGGTGCGCTGAAGAAACCGGGCGAATTTGTCGGAGAGGCTGTCCAGCTCGTAAAAGGTTATTCCCCTTCCCATATAATAGACAGCAACTTTGCGGGGAACGCTTTCCACCGCTTCCCTGAAATATGCCAGGTAGGTTTTGTTTGGGTATTCAAGGTTCGGTGGGACATGCTTGTCGTAGAACTTCAACCAGGGTTTCGCTGAATAGGGGTCTGCCATAATAACACCGCCTTTATCTCAGGAGGCGAATCGATCAGGTTCTAATTAATTTGATCTCAGATTGATGGCGGACTATTCGCAGTGGTTAAAAAAATACTTCGACGGCTGAATAAGCTGCGCTTATTATTTCAATTTAGCCTGCATCTGCTTTGCCCAGTCTGAAAAATACGGGTCATCGGATTTTAGTCCGTTTTCCACATAGCCGTTGGCCTCGTTTTTGTTCTTGTCTCCGCCCATTTGAATCAGGAGTTCCGCCAGAAAAAGCTGGGCTTCGGTGTTGGTGGCGAAATACTGAGTTTCCTGATATTCGCGGTAGTAGGCCAGCGATTTTTTACGGTCGCGCAGCGGCCACGGCAGGACCGCCCAGAAACGGCCCAGGGACAGCATCGGTCCGCCATCTTTATACATTTTGTTGATCTCATAGGTTTTTTCGAAGCTTTGCTGGGTCTTGTCTTTCAAGCCTTCCTTCAGAGCGGTGAATATGCTGACGCCGTCGGAATAGATGCCGACATTCAGACCGTAGTAATAGTGCCCGTCGGGGCGCTCCGGTTTCAATTCGATGGCCTTCTGGGCGTATTGCATGCCGGCCTTGCCGTATTGGGCGCAAATCTCCTTCCAGCCCTCGACGCCTTTCTTTTTGGCTTTATCGGCAAATTCGCGGTGCGCCCGAGCGCACTTCCAGGCGGCCTCATAATCCTCGGGTTGCTGTTCAACCGCCTTGACATACAGATCAATGGATTTCTTGTAATTTTCAATCCCTCCCTGGTCAAAAATTTTGTCGGCTTCCGCCAGATAGTCCACCGCCGCCGCATATAAAGGAAAACTCAGAAAAATTAATGCTATTGCTATTCTCCATATTTGTCTGTTCATTCTTTTCCCTCCCAAGTTGGTTGAAACCCAAATGCTGAGCCCCTTGTTCAGTTGGGCCGGTTAAGCCCGTTGAGCCCGTTAAAAAAGGAATCTTGTCTGATTTTATTTATTAACCGGCAAACGGACAACCGGCTCAACGGGCCAATCCGTAGCGACCGGCGTATTTTTGTCCGAAGTCGGCGACGTTAAGGCAAAGAACGGCGTTTTAAACAAGTTCGACTGCGCAGGCCATCGATACGCCGCCGCCCCCGCAAAGGGTCGCCAGGCCAAGGCTTTTGTTCTTTTGTTTCAGCGCATGGATCAGCGTGACGATGATCCTGGTGCCGGTGGCGCCCACCGGGTGCCCCAGGCCGATTCCCGAGCCGTTGATATTGGTGATTTCCCGTTTCAAGCCCAGCTCTTTTTCGCAGCCCAGGTACTGGGCGGCAAAGGCTTCATTGATTTCAATCAGATCAAAATCTTCCAGTTTCATACCGCTTCTTTGAAGCAGGTCGCTAACCGCAGGTACCGGAGACAGCCCCATAATGGACGGATGACAGCCGCCCTTGCCGGTGGCCCTTATTTTTGCCAGCGGCTGGACGTTCAGGTCTTTGGCTTTTTCAGCGGACATGATGACCATGCCGGCGGATCCGTCGTTAATACCGCTGGAGTTGCCGGCCGTCACCTTGCCGGTTTTCGGCACAAATGCCGGCGGCAGCTTCTGAAGATCTGCCAGCGTCAGTCCGGGTCTGAAATGCTCGTCTTTGTCGAAAATAATGGGCGCTTTTTTTCTCTGGGGGATTTCCAGCGGGATGATCTCCTCTTTAAACGAGCCGTCCCGGGTGGCGCGTTCAACATTGTTGTGGCTGCGCAGCGCGATCTCGTCCATTTCTTCTCGACTGACATTGAGATGTTGGGCCACGAATTCCGCCGTGTGCCCCATAATATACGGTTTGCCTTTAAAAAAGGAGAGCGGCGGCTTTTCGGCATCCACCGGGCCGTCTTCGGGATGCGGTATGATGTGGGACCCGCAATACAAACCACGGATCACATTGTCGATGCATTCGTTGTCCTGCAGGCGGTACCCCCACCTGGCGCCCGGAAGTGAATACGGCGCACCGGACATATGCTCGACCCCACCGGCCAGGATGACATCTGCCATGCCGGCCTGGATCATCGCCATCCCTGAAAGGACGGCCTCCATGCCGGAAATGCAGACCCGGTTGATCGTAACCGCCGGCACCGAATCCGGTATGCCGGCTAACAGCGCGGCAATGCGAGCCACATTTAAGCTGTCCACCGGCTCCATGCAGCAGCCATAGCGCACATCATCGATTATGGCGGAATCGATGCCGGCTTTTTCCACGGCCGCTTTCATCGTCTCACTGGCAATGGATGCGGCATGACTGTCTTTTAAGGTTCCGCCAAATGCGCCGATGGCGGTCCTGCAAGCCGAAGCAATCACAACATCTTTCATGTCTAACTCCCTTGTTTCAAATTTGGTCGATAAATTAAATAGTCAAATCGTCAAATAGTATAAAATGGATTGGATCCTTTGACTAATTGACCATTCAACCAATAAACTATTTAACTGTGCCCTATGCCCTCTAACAGCTATTATCTGACACCTGACACCCGACACCCGAAACCTTTGATTTACCCCCCGAACGAACGTTCGTGAATATCGATCGCTGCGGGGTTAGGTGCGGCGATGGCATTCATCTTACCGATGGTAACCGGCAGCAGGGAGGTGATGAAAAATTCGGCGGCTTTTAGCTGCCCGTCGTAGAAGGCCGCATCTTTGTTTTTGGCAACCTTGGACTGAATTGCCTCCTCGCCTGCGCTGCCGGCCAGCTTTTCCAGCCTGGGCACGGCTGCCGCAGCCCGCCAAAGGAGCATCCAGGCCATAATCACATCGCCGACAACCTCCATAAACGGGTGAGCGTAAGCAAAC
>JBFFCW010000202.1:0-7054 GCA_041559695.1 Desulfobacterales bacterium | reverse complement strand
GGCTGATTACACCGCCTCTGCTCAGTTGCAAACTATGTCGCAATGAAGTCATTGTTTTGTATCGTGTTACGGGTTAAGGGTTGCGGGTTAGAGTTACAAATGGCTATGACTTCAAATGCCAGGGTTTTAGCCGCTGGTTTCTCGCTTCTTGCTGCTGGCCAGAAAAATTGACCAAAAGTCAATAGCCTGCATAAACACGACACCGATAAACTGAACCTATCTCAAAAATAGTAGATCACGCTCAAGAGAACACACGCGCGACGTCAGCCGATTCAAAATGCGTGTATCGCCTGTATTAGAGCATACACGTTAGTGTTCGAGTATTTTGAATCGGTTTGATGCAATCCATAATTTCTATAAATAGATGTGTAATCCCGGTTTCTCGGGACAACAAAACCCTTGGGCGTTAGATGCATTTTTGAGATGGGTTCTAGTTGTAGACTCTTAAGATTGCCTCCAGCACCGATCCGGAAATCGCGCGCGCTTTATCAGAAATTGTGTGACAATAATCAACATTGCCTCTGGGATCGATATCACCCACTTTCAATCCCCGGCGAACGTTTGAGGGGGAACGGATAAGCCCTCGCAGCACCCCATCGATTTCTGCCTGGACCGTATCGGCTGCAACTGTTGCCACCGTATCCCCTTTTTCTACCTGATCACCGATTGCGCATCTGGCCTTAAATTTCCCGTCGCAAGGGGCCCGCAGAACCCTTTCTTCAGTATAGCCGCCGATGGGGCCCGGTATCCCTGTATTCGGTTCAGCTGCACCGGAAGAAATAACCCGACCTAAGTTATGACCGCGATTCGTCTCGATGACGAAATGGACATCCTGCCCGGCAACAAAACCGGGGCCGAGTCCGATGACCAGCGGTGCCTCGTCCATATTCGTACCCAGGTTTTTTTTGGCTAATATCGCGTCAATCACCACATGAGGCTCAAAGCGATCCAGCATTTTCCAAACAGGATCAACAACAACTGCAATTTGTTCCCGGGCCCAGGCCTCGCTAACGGCCGTATCATTATCCGCCTTGCACGCTTCAATACCTTCGACGGTTTGCCTGCCGTCAAGCACTGCTTCGCAAAATGAGACCTCGCGTCTGACTGCCTGGGGAGAAGGGGCCTCTAGCATCAGAATCTGACGAATATTGGACTTATAAATCCGCCAGGCAACCGCACTGGCCATCTCCCCTGCCCCTTTGATCACCACGATGAGTTCATTTAGTTTAATTTTTCGTCCCTCCTGCATCTGGTCATCGGCTTCTGGCTTCTTGCCTCTGGCTACGGGTCCTGAATTACGGATTCCTGGCAATTTTCTCCGAGTCGGCCAGAAGCGAGGAACCAGAGCCCATCAGCCAGGTTTATTTCCCGAACGGACACACCGGAAATTGGCATCTGTCACAATTCAGACACAGGCCACCGTGCCCCATTTCCGCAATTTCGTTTTTATCAATGGGATCTCCAGCTAAAACCCTGGGGAATACTAGATCAAAAATGGTTGATTCATGGTAATATACGCAGGCCGGCAAACCAAGGATCGGCGTATCCTTCAGTCTGGCATACAGGAACATGGCACCCGGAAGAACCGGCGCACCGTACGCCACCAATTCCGCTCCGATTTTTTTGACCGCCTGACGCGTCACGTCATCCGGATCCACCGAAAGCCCGCCGGTCGCCAAAATCAGGTCACAACCCAGATCTACGAGTTCACCGACTGCCTCTGCAATGGCTGCCACCCTGTCCGGCACCAGAATTTTTTTCATAATCCTGGAGCCGTATCCACTCACTTTTTTGCCGACATATTTGTCAAATTCGTCCTGAATCATTCCGCTATAAATTTCGGAGCCGGTGACCACGGCCCCTACCTTTAATTGGCGATAGGGCATGATGCTTATCACCGCATGCTTTTTTTTGGCCACATTTTCCAATCGTTCGATCTTTTTCACATTTATCGTCAGCGGAACGATTCGAGTCGCCGCGACAATTTGATCTTTTTTAACTGGAAAATTATTTTTCAGCGTCGAGACAATGATTTTGCCCAGTTTATTAATCTTTAAAAGTGCTGCTCGATCCACTTTTACAATGCCGTCAGCATCGCTGATGATGTTTGATTTTCCTTCAGACGGATCTGTCCAGCGGAGTTGCTCCCCGCATATGGCCCGCGCGATACGCAGTGCGGCATCATCTTCGTGCAAATGGTTTGCGGAAAGATTTGACACATAAAGATGCTTTTTACCGAGCTTTACCAATTCGGAAACATCTTCTTCTTTAACAATATGCCCCTTTTTAAATCCCACCCCTTTAAATTTCCCGGGGATAATACGCGTAATGTCATGAACCAGAACCATTCCCACCGCATTTTCAACCTTAACCTTTTTCATCGCAGATTTTCAGCCCCAATTTGTGCAAGCTCGTGTATTTGCATATTCGTGTTTGTACCGTATTCTGAACTAATCCCTGACCCAGTCCTCATTTTCGAGCTTCCGCTTAAGCTCCCCGCCGGTTGCATCAAAGGCGTCGATCCATTTTCTAACACGCTCATGACCATATGTCTCTTTCCAGGCATCGACGATTCGATCAACCGGAATATCCGCATAAGTTCCGTGATCTCTTATGTATTCCATAAATAATTTTTTTTCTTCATTGTAAGGCTGGAATATTGAATCTTCGCGGCCGTCAAATTCCAGCGGCGTCACCTTCGCTCTATTGCAGAGCTCTATGTTGAAAGCCGGTGTCGCTTTAACCCATTTGCCTTCTAAATAAAATTCCATAAATCCGTGATAGGAAAAGATATCGGACCCCAGATAATCGATCAATTGCTGGGTGGCCAAATGATTATGGACATCTGCGAAACCGAGCCGCGTGGGGATGCCGCAGGCCCTGCCGGCGGCACAAAGCAGGCCGGCTTTGCCGATACAAAACGCCCGCCCTCTTTTCAATACTTTGCTGGAACGATAATGCTCCGGTCGGTGAAACGGGGTGTAAGGATCATACCAGATGCCATCTCTGACGGCATAATAAAGATTAATCGCCTTCGAAATCGGATCATCATCAGCATCTTTGATTGCAGACATAGCGAAATCAATGATTATCTTAGAATCTGAATCCAGGATGGATGTCGCACGAAGGTATTTTTTATTTTCAAGACTCATATCGATTGTCTCCAAAAAAAATTAGGTTCGTATATCAAACAATGCCGTCACACGTTAAAAAGTTGAATAGAAAAAAGGATTCGCCTGTGTTACACTCCGCGAAAATTTTTCAATCAGATAAATCCGGTGCCAGTGACAAACTTGAAGAGCTGGGCTTTAATGTTGAATACGTGGGCGCCTTAATTTCCGATTCCATTAAAGCGGGTTACATCCCCATGATTTTTTAACACCATGATGAAGGTAAAGCCAACTGCCGGAATTATTTTAGCCGCCGGTGCATCAACGCGATTCGGCGAACCGAAACAACTCTTGCGGCTAGGAGATAAATGCCTACTTGAGTGGGTGCTCGATGCGGCTTTAAAATCCGAGCTTAACACAATCGTGCTGGTTTTAGGATACGTTCATCAAAAAATTTTGCAAGTACTGGCTGAAAAATTACAGCACCCAAAGCTTCTGGTTGCAATCAACCCGCAATATGAAAAAGGTCAGAGCCTTTCCCTTCACACCGGGTTGTCAAAAATTAATGACGATTACCCGGCAGTGATGTTTCTACTGGGTGATCAGCCCTTGCTGAACACGAAGATCATCAATGTTTTGCTGGAAAGATTCTGGGCCGATGAAAAGGACATCTGCGTTCCCATTTATCGAGGTAAAAGAAAAACGCCTACCCTATTCAGGCGCCGCTTGTACACCCAGTTGATGGACATCAAAGGCGATATGGGTGCCCGGCAATTGATCGATGATAACCCGGATCGCGTGTTAGCCGTTGAAATAGAAAATCCGAACTGCTTTTTTGATGTCGACACCCAGCAAGATTTTGCCAACCTAAAAAAAGTGCTTAAACAATCAAAATAAATATTTCATCATCACTGAATTCTATCCTTTATCTTCCCCTCATCTTTTCCACCCTCACCCGCTCCCCTCGCGCCTGCAGGGAAGAGTTTTTTTTCTCTCCTCCGGTGGGAGGGGTTGAGGGAGGGGGTGGTAAAACAACGATTTTCTTCTTATTGGCCTATATCAATTCTATTTTGTTGCTTTTTGTCTCAGGCGTTCAGTCTTTGATTCATCCAAATTCAGCGTTTTGGGATCGAGCACAATACCATATTCTTCCTTAGCTTTCTGCAGCGAGAGCGTGCCGTTTCTCACCTCCCGAATGACCTGCTCTGCCGGTCTTAAGGTCGGTTGGCCATATCCACCGCCGCCGCCGGCCACCTGATGCAAAATCGTTCCCGGGGGTATATCGGAAACGATCTCTTTGGATTTTGGCCGATGTCCACTGCCATCGGGAAACTTGAATTCCATCTCATTTATGCTCCCGGCTTTTCCGCCAAAAAGTCCGAAAGCCCGGGTTTCTTCATCGACGCCGTCGCCAAACACAACGCCTTTGGATTCCTCACCACCAAATCGGATGATGGTCTCTACCCCCAGCCCGCCTCGCCATCGGCCGGCACCGGCCGAATCCGGCGCATATTCGTGTTTGGCAATCAGGTTCGGTGTCTGCAGCTCAAACATTTCAGGATCCTGCGCCAGTATTCCACCGGCACAGTTAATCAAACCAATATGGTCATAGCCGTCACAGCCCTCAGCAGCCCCCGACCCCCCTTTCAGGGCATTAAATAGAATATCCACGTAAGGGCGGTTTGCACGCGGATCAATGCCGGATACCGCCAGCGCCAGCATCCGATTCCAGCCCGCCGTTACTTTATGCGGAATCGCTTCTGCAAGTGCTTTTAATATGGCATCTGCATTGGGACCGGTGATACTGTTGCCGAAGGTGGTGGCCGCCGGAAAGCTTGCGTTCAAAAAGGTTCCCCGCGGGATATGGACATGCAATGGTCGTAACAGACCATCGTTGTGCGGGATATCGGGATCGATTAACATCAAAAAAGTCAGAATCACGGCTGACATGCTGGCACCCAGCGGCGCGTTGGCAAATCCCTCTGTTTGTTTATCCGTACCGGAATAGTCAAAATAGATCTCATCGTCTTTAACGGTGACCGTGAGATTGATCTTGAATCTGGAACCGTCATGAATACCGTCATAGTACATCCAGCTTTGGCCACGATATTGTCCATCGGGGATCCGCCGGATTTCAGCGCGTACCATTTTTTCAGTCGAATCAAATAGAAGCTTAATCTGGTTGCGCAATTGATCAAAGCCGTATCGCTGCAGAAGCGAATTCACCAGCCTTTCGCCCACCGAACAGGCACCAATCTGGGCTTTGATATCTTCGGCCACAATGGGATAGCGTATATTGGCAAAAATCAGATCCCATACATCCCGCCGCAATTTCCCCTGCTCGACAACTTTAACTGGTGTTATGCGCAGCGCTTCCTGCCAGATCTCGCGGGCAGCCGGGTTATAACCGCCGGCCACCGCACCGCCGATATCGGCCTGATGCCCCTTCACGGCCGCCCAGGCAAATAAGACATCGTTGTGAAAAATGGGTTTAAATACGGCCACATCGGCATTCTGGTTGCCGCCGGTAAATACGTCATTGTGTAAAATCACATCGCCGGGGTGAATATCATCGCCAAAATATTCAACGATCTTCTGGCACACCGGCTGAACTGCGAAAGCCAGCACCGGGATATATTCCGCCTGTTCCAGCATTCGACCTCGGGCATCATAAAGACCGGTAACAAAATCCCGGGCCTCATTGAGGATGGGGGATCGGCTGGTGCGCAGCAGCGTATAGCCCATTTCCTCGGTAATGGCTTTCAGGCGGCACTGGAGAATAGATGTCAGCACCGTGTCAGTATTTGCTTCAGATTTCATTTTTTTATTTCGGTCAATGACGTTTTGCCGGATTCCCGCGGCAATGAGAACGGTGGAACAAGTTCGATATCGAGGCCCACGCGCAGGCGATTTTTTATGAGTTCGCTGAGCTCGGCTTTTAATGCTTGCTTGTCTTCTTCGCTTGCGTTCGGAAAACCATACTCGATGCGGACTTTAAGCGGCGGCTTTACCAGGGGGCCCGGCTTTTCAAGAATGATTCGCAGTGCTCCGGTGGTGCGGGGCTCAAGCTCACTGACCAGTCCTTTTAGCGCTGATGGGTAAAGATTGACGCCCTTGATGATCAGCATGTCATCCGTCCGCCCCAAAATTTTAAACCGTATTTCCGGCCAGCCACAGGTGCAGGCTTCGGTGAAAATTTGAATCAAGTCACCCAGGGCATAGCGCATAAACGGTCCGCCTTCCCAGCCAATAAAGGTGAATACCATCTCGCCCATGGCCCCATGAGTGATCTCGATGGGGTCTTTGGTTTTCGGATCAACCAGTTCCAGGAGACAGTGATCGGCGGAAACAAAGTGCATTCCCGGGTACGGCTCGGTTTCACAGGATATTCCGTGAAAGGCATGTCCGCCGCCGGTATGGTCAAACACCTTTGCGCCGAAACCCTCCTGCAATTTTTTCCGCAATGAAGGAATCCCGGCTCCGGGCTCACCGGCACAATAAAACCAGCGGATACCCAACTCGCGGGCATCTTTGCCGATACGTTTGGGGACCTGCTCGATAAGGTATTCGCCAAACGACGGGGTGGCGATTAAGACGTCGGGCTTGGTTAAAAGCGTAAAATCGAGCACCCGTTGGGTTCCGCCTTCGATACCCACTGGCACCACGCAAAGCCCCATCGATTGCAGGCCGTCGGAAAGCGGGAGCCCTCCGGTAAACATGCTCAAAGAAAGCGCCTGCAGTACAATATGGCCCGGCCGAAGGCCGGTTCGCCAGTACTTGCGGCAATGCATTTCGTTGAGCACGTTGATATCATTTTGGGTGAGCGTATACAGGGTGGGCTGACCGGTAGTGCCGCTGGTTGAATTGATCCGAACAATTTTTGCCCGGGGTGCGCAGGTGATCAAACCATAGGGATGCCCGAATTGCTGAATGGAATCCGCCTG
>JBFFCW010000201.1:0-7148 GCA_041559695.1 Desulfobacterales bacterium | reverse complement strand
TTTACAATGCCGTCCTGAAGGTTCAAAAAGCCGCCATTAAAATGCTCAAGCCGGGCAATGCCCTGGAAGCCTATCAAAAAAAGGTGGTCCAATTAATGGAAGCCGAGCTGGTTCGCCTGGGCGTGTTAAAAAAAGCAGACATCAAAAAACAGCCAGCGGACTCGCCGCTCTATAAAAAATTCTTTCCGCACGGGGCCTCTCATCATCTGGGGCTGGATGTGCATGACTATGGTGATAAGTATCGCAAATTTGAACCCGGTATGGTCTTTACCTGTGAGCCCGGGATTTATATCCGGGATGAATCCATCGGCGTCCGCATCGAAAATGATATCCTCATCACCCCAAAAGGCCCTGTTGATTTAACCGAAACCATCCCGCGGGAAGTCGACGAGATAGAAGATTTAATGAATCAGGGGAAATAGTGCGGCCATCCTAATCTCTTACTAAGATTTACAAGCGGTCGATTTCACCACAAAGATCACGAAGAACACGAAGTTGATAAAGGGATACTAAAATCATTGTTTGGACGTTATTTTTTGTGTTCTTTGTGCCCTTCGTGGTTTTATAGCTGTTCGGATTCAGCTCTTCGAGGTTAGACGGAAGTCATGTTTTTTCGCGACAGGTGATCGGCTCTGCGGAGGGGTTCGGGCAGGCGATAGCCGCGGCAGGATTTTAAAACCACCCGGATGCTGTCGTTTAAATCCATGAGGTGCCCGATTGAGACGAATACGGGTTTTACACCCGTGCGGGTGCGCACCACCGCCCCGATGGTTTCTTCTGCATCCATCAGGAATGACGTGCTTCCGGCGCAGCGTTGCGGTGGTTCATAATCGCCCACCAGTCTGGTTTTGGCGCAGCCGATGGACGGCATATCCAGCAGCACGCCGATATGGCTGGCAGCGCCGAAACGGCGGGGGTGAGCGATCCCCTGACCATCGATCATTAAAAGATCAGGCGGTGTTTTTAATTTTCCCAGTGCTTCCATAATCACCGGTCCCTCGCGAAACGAAAGCAAACCGGGAACATATGGAAATTGAAGCGGTTTGGCCGCCACCGTTTCTTCCAGGATCTTCAGGTCTTTCAGGTTCATCACCACAACGGCTGCACAGGCGGTGTCGCTGCGGTACCCGATGTCTACGCCGGCCACCGTGTCGATATCCTCAAAATTTATTCGCGTTTGTCGCACCACGCGCCGGGAAAGCCTGGCTTGAAGGGCTGTTGCTTCCGGAGGTTTCAAATCCCAGGAGTGAATCGGTTTTTCAGTCAATTTTTCCACGACTGCCATCATAGGGAAGTTGATTAAATTTTCAACCATAGTTTGCATTCTGGGCGTTATCCTGGGATGGGCGCCAAGCGGGGTGCTGTATGCCGATAACAGGGAGGGGGCTATGATTGACATCCGGCAAACCCAGCAGCGGCTCCGGGATCACCTGCATGCCCTGACCGTGACCATCGGCGAACGCAGCGTCCGTATTCCAGAGAATCTCAAAAAAACAGCTGCCTACATCACCGCCTTTCTCGAGGACCTTGGTATCGCCGTTGACCGCCAAAGGTATTCATACGCCGAACAGCCGCTTGATAATATTGCTGCTGAGATATCGTTGCGCGCCGACCCCAAGCACCGCCTTCTGATCGGGGCCCACTATGATTCGGTCAGCGGCACTGTCGGCGCCGATGATAATGCCAGTGCCGTCGCCGTGCAGCTGGAGGTTGCGCGGCATCTGGCCGCGCAGAAACGATCAAATACCCTTGATCTGGCGGTAAAATTTGTTTTTTTTGCGCTGGAAGAGCCGCCGGTCTATGGAACTCCGTTTATGGGCAGTCGGGTGTATGCCAAAATGGCGCGCACCCAAAAAGAAAAAATTGACGGCATGATCTGCCTGGAAATGGTCGGCTATGCCTGCCATGAGCCGGGCTGCCAGAATTACCCCTTCCCCCTGATGTTCCTGGGCTACCCCAAAAAGGGCAACTTTATCGGCATCGTCAATAATTTTAAAAGCCGTGGATTTGCGCAAGGATTGGTTGAGCAGTTTCAAAAAAACCGGCAGCTTCCGGTGGTCAAGCTGACAGTGCCCCTCAATGGCCGTATCATGCCGGCGGTCAGGCTCAGTGACCACGCCTCATTCTGGGATCAGGGCTTTAAAGCCGTCATGGTAACCGATTCGGCCTTTTTCCGCAACCCCCATTATCACACCGCTGGCGACACCATGGACAAGCTCGACTTTGAATTTATGACCGAAGTGGTGGAAAGCCTTTTGATTTTCCTTTTAACTCACCATAACTAGGCTGCCGAGTGGCATTATATTTTTTGGGAAAGAATTATCAGAATTTATGGGGATTTTTGATTCTTCCCAGTGTCCGGCTGTCCCGCCAAAGCCGCTGAAAGCGGCGAAGGACCCAAGATACTCAGAGCCCCCCATCTGCTGATCGGCCTCCAGATCCACCAAGCCTTTAATCTATGGGTTGCGCATACCTCGTATCCAATCGTCAATAAAAACGCAGTTGGTTTCTATCACAAGAGAAGCACTGCATGATCAGGATAATATGGCTGATTTTACGACCTGATATACGGTGACGCCACTGGAGGCGGGATCAGTACAAATTTGCCAAAATGCTTTTTCTCCATAAATTCGCGCTGGGCGTCTACAATATGCTCCAAAGGGAAGGTTTTATCCAAGAGCGGCTTTATCTCGTTCTTTTCGATATAGGAAATAAGATTGGGAAAAACCGGCTCGTCCCATGCTGTGCAGCCAATTAAGGTCAGATCCTTTAAGTAAAAATCACGCATGTCGAGATTCACAAGCGGACCGCCGATGGCGCCGGATGAAACAAATTTTCCCCCTCTTTTTAATACTTTTAGCATCTGTGGAAAGGCAGATCCGCCGACATTGTCCACGACCACATCCACCGATTTCTCACCCAAACAAGCGACAATATCATCCCCCCGCGCAATCACGCTATCGACGCGAAGTGATCGCACCCGGTCTGTTTTTGTCTTCCCCACAATTGCTGTCACGACAGCTCCCCGTCGCACGGCGAGCTGAACTGCGGCAGAACCCACCCCTCCGGATGCTCCGGCAACTAATACACGGTCACCCTTTTTTACGCCGGCCCGATGAATCATATTCTCGGCGGTGCCATAGGCGCACGGAATCGTGCCCAGCTCGGCGTCGCTCCAATCACAATTCACCGGGAAAACCTCTTTGGCGGGGACCTTGACAAATTGGGCAAAGGCACCATCAAAATCCGAGGCCATCCAGATATTTTCCATGGAGTTAAAATCGGTGAGGCGCATGCAAGGTCTTACTAAGGCGCGCACACCAACAAGCATTTCATCTTCCCCGGGGGCGACATCCACAACTCGGCCGCAGCAATCAGTCCCCTGTATAAATGGAAAGGGTGTCGCTTCATTCCAACCCCCGTCCGCTTTGGCGGTGGCCTGTTTTTCTTCGATTTCCGCAGCTGTTTCGGTACTGTTGGTAACAGATGAAGAATACCATCCAAGCCGAGTGTTAATTTCAGTGTTATTCACGCCAGCGGCAAGAACCTGCAACAGAACCTCTCCGGGGTCAAGAACAGGTATGGGCACGTCGCGATACGCCAACTTGTCGTATCCCCCATTTCCGGTGGTGACGACCGCCTTCATTGTCTGTTCGCAACCATCCAAATCAAAACGATTTTTAGACGCGCTTAAACTATTCATAGATTTTCCCCCACTCCTTTATTGCCAGATGTCCATGCATCATCAGGGTTTTTTCCGTCGGCGACGTCATCGTCGAAGTCCAATGTGACTTCCTTATATTTTGCAGACGGCCCCCCGCAGACGGGGCATGCGGATGCGGGAATCTCGGTGAGTGTTGAGCCACAGTTATGACAGACAAAATATTGATAAGGGTTCCCTTCGATCCGTTTGGTTAGCAATCCGAAAAAGATGCCCGTGCCCGATTGTATTTTTTTTAACAGTTCGCGATGCTGTTTTTCCGATTCCCAGGCATACCTGATGTATTGAATCGCTTGCGCATGGTTTTCGGGTTTTATCTGTTCAAGGACCTGGGGGTATTTTCGGTCAATTTCTTCTAATTCCACCGCGATGGCAAATTTAAGGTTTTTGCGGGTACTTTCAACCGTCACCGGCTGTTGCGGTATTATTTCCAGCGCGACGCCTAATTTTGCTAAACATGACTTAAAGTTGAGGGCATGAACGGATTCGGAAGCGGCCAGGGTCATAAATAATTTCGCGATATTGGGATATTTTTGTGATACTGCCTTTTTGGCATAGGCCTGATAGTTATGCATGGCCTGCATTTCGTCCTGGTGAAGTGACTGCAGAACGGATATGGTTTCCTTGTAATCTGATTGGGCATTCACCGAAGCCCCGCAAAGAAAAAAGATGCCCATCAGTACCATTGAGATACTTCGAAGCCGACATCTTGCTGGGTCGTGTAACATTGATATTTTCTCCACCAGGTGTTCGTCGATATGCATCGATGCATGTGTCTTTATTTGGGTCCGTCAGCCTGCTGCTGCGGGGGTTTTAAATTTTCGCGCTATGTATTTCATATTCAATTGATAAACTCAATAGAAATTGAAATTGGAATTTGGATCATATCGTTTATGCAATTTTTAACGGCGATTACGATAATAGCGATAATCAACCAAAATGGCGTCGATATTCATTGTCTTCGGCGCCAGCGCACGCAGGGCGGGAGCCCTGATGACAGCCAGGGCTTCCGCTGAGATCTTGCCGTGCACTTTGATTTTGACCACGCTGTCTGCGGGGATATCATAGAGGCGGGACTGGATCCAGGACCGGATTTGCCGGCCGTTCATTGCGGCGGCGTGCAGGTCCAGCTGGCTCATCGGACGGGCCGGCAGCTCGTGAAAGGTCCAATTCCCTAAAGTTCCGGCAGCGGTTCCGCTGGCTTCAAATTCCAGAATGAGATAGCCTTTGGGCTCATCTTTTTCCGCAAAAGACGTGCGCTCGATCGAACCGGGATAAAATACCGGCGCGTTGAGCGTTTTTCCTTTCAGATCTTGTTTCAATACCTGAAACCGGTGAATGTGCCCGGCCAGAACGGCCGCAAAACCGGGGGGAATGTCGCTGCTGCGGATGACGTCCTGGGCATAGCGGAACGTGTAACCGACAGGGCCGACCGCCGCGCCGTCCACCGACTGGTGTATGCAGAGGACTCGAGCATCCGCTTGCGTATGCTGCCAGCCGGTTTGCGCAAGCCGGCTTAAAAAATCTTTGCGAATGCCGGTTCGAACGAACGGAAAGCCCGCCAGCGCCAGCGAGCCGCTTGCGGTTTGTAAATGATAGGTGCGGGGGCGGTCAAAAAGGTGAATGTTGGGGTGTGCTGCCAGATGTCCGTGGGGTAAGGTCGAGCGTTCATGATTGCCGGGCACCAGGTAGACGGGTACGCCGCTGTCGGCGACCCGTTTGAGCGGTTCAAACGCCATTTCGACCAGGCGGGCGGGCACCTTGCTGCGATACAAAACATCGCCGCCGTGGACAACGGCGTCTACCTCCCCCTGTAAAGCCGGCATCAGGGCCTGCTCAAAATTGGCGAAAAAATCCGGGCCCCTTCTTCGCCGTTTGATACGCGGCCGAAAGGGCAGGTCGAATCCCAGGTGGGAGTCGGCCATCAGCAGGATACGGATTAGACCCATGGTAACATTCTGGCGAGCTGTCTGCGTCTCAGGGTTGCGTTCGGTCTCAAGCGAATCTCAACGCTGCGGCCGGCAGCGACGAGTCGCCGCAGTTCGGTGGTAACCACCCGCAAGCGCTCGTAGGTTTTCAAATCAAATATTTTTTGTCGATCGGCCATGCGTTTGGCGAATCCCGCCGGCAGGGGCACTTCGGCCTGGCCGGGCAATTCTTCCCGATGCGCGACCGTGCCGTTTTCAAACCGCAAAACGATTTTGCGGCCATCACCCGCGCCTCGCGCCTGCCAGGCCAGTGAGGATTCACTCAACAGGCACAGCCAGCGGGCGCGGCGAACCAGCAGCGCGCTGCGCACGGTAAATTTTTCGATCCTGCGGGCCACCGTTTCCGGCGTCCAATTCGGTTCTGCATCGACTTCCAGCTCAGAATCAACAGACGCCTCCTCAACGCCTTCTTGCGTGTCTTCGGTTTGAGTCTTTGCTAGCGCCGCAAGCCGTTCCCGCCAGAGACAATGACCCAGTGCGGTCAAGGTCCGTAACGGCGACGGGTGGGGCAAATGCGTCAGGTGATTGTGCCCAAATAAGTCCAGCCCCTCTGCCAGGCAGCCCGGCTCCGGGGCATAGGTTTGTGGCACACCCAGTATGACATGTCCGAGCTCGAGAACTTCATCCCGGGTTATGTTTTGAAGGCCTGCATGCCAGGCCCCAAAGGCAGCCATGGCATTTGTTGTGTTTCCTTTGGGCAGCGGGCCCAGACAATGGAGCTTATCGGGTTTATCAGAGCGCCTTTGGAGATCCCGGGTAAGAAATGTTAGTTTGCGCTGCCCTTTTTGCAGCGCGACATTATAAGGCGGCGAATACCGTTTGATTTCGTCGGACTCCAGCGCGGCGGCTTCCAACGCCGAGCCGGTCAGGGTCACCTCCAGGCCGGCAGCCTGACTGAGCATTTCCAATGTATGTTCCGCCCGGGCACCTTTTTGCCGGAAATAGCTGTTGACGCGCTGCTTCAGCGAAGTGGCCTTGCCGATGTAAAGCAAATCCTTGTTGGAACGCAGCATACGATAAATGCCGGGTTTGTCCGGCAGATTCAGACGAATTTCAGGCTTCATCGGATAGTCCCGACCGGTTCTATTTTGGGGCCGGGTGTGATTCAGCCAGTCAGCCAGCTGATCTGTATTCTGGATGTCGTGCTGCTTCTGGAGCTGCCGGACGAAATGCTGCCAGATCACGGCCGTTGCAACGGCGTGAGCAGCGCTGCGACGTTGCCGCGGTACCGAGTGCCCAAAGTAACCGGCCACTGCCCGCAGCCCTCTGCGCGGCAAACCGGGCAGCAGGCGTTTGGCGATTTCGTGGCTGCAGATGATTCGAAACGGAAATGTATCCGGCGGATTCTCGAGCGCATGAAGGTGCTTCAGGAACGGGGTTTCGAAGCGGGAATAATGAATGATGATGGGGCACTTTTCTATCTGATTGGCAATGGCGGC
>JBFFCW010000200.1:0-7167 GCA_041559695.1 Desulfobacterales bacterium | reverse complement strand
TCGGGCTGAGTGACCTCACCGACCGCGTTGCGGTAAACCGATTCACCATTTTTTTCCAGCTGAATTGCCAGATCCAGAATTTCGAGTACGGAAAACATAGGCTTCCCTTTTTCTTTGGTGGCGAATGCCTGGAAGCTAACAGCCGAAGTAAAAGAAAGCAATAAAAAAGACAAAGCGGACGTCATGAATGGACTAACAAAACCCCGCCTTCCATTGAAAGATGCAGAAGCGGGGTTTTTGACGGCGGTATTCTTATACCGGGTTTTAACTTTTCTTTGTCGGGCAGCAGCTTGCACCCGATGATTGACCACAGCCTGAGCCCGATGACTGGCTTTGAGTTAACTGCTTGAGCCGGCTGTCATAAATCGTCACCTTTGATAAAACCCGGGCGTTATTAAACCAGGCCCGGTACTGATTTTGTTTGTCATATTCGCTGGCAGCACCAGCGCACACTTTTTCATCGAGATAGCGACTCAGCCGCACGCGACCTTCAAACCATTTCATGAAGTAGTCAAAAGGATACCCGCTTTTCTCCAGCGATGCTTTAAAGCCTTCCAGGTCGAGGTCCTTTTTCGCCACAAATTGTGCAAACTCCGCGTCCACGATCTTGGAATCAATCCGATAGCCGGCGCGCTGGACCTCCTGCATCTGAATACCTTCATTGATCAAGCGTGAAACCACCTGGGCTTTTAAACTGTCCAGCAGGGTTTTCCCCTGGTCATTTGCAAAAACATTATCACCGTAAGCCTGCTCATACCGCTTTTTGGCAAAAGCCAGCTCCGTGTTGAAATCCGATCGCGAGATATCCCATCCGCTGACAGAAGCAATGTAGAATTCAGCGCGTGAGGCCGCTATGGCCTCTTCTTTGCTGATCTGGCCTGCGGTCAGAATTCGGCTGACCTTGGCCGGATATCCGCTGGCGGTGATCGATGAAGCCAACGGGTTGACGTCCTTAATTTCCCGGCTGTCATAATAAACTTCGGTCATGCCACCGGCAATATCCACGATGATATCCTGAATGCCCGCATAGCCGGCCAGACTCGATTTGATGGTCGCAATACAGCCGGAACAGGACATATTGTCGACCTGAAAAACAACTTTGGATGTAGTTGAAGTAATTTCAGCTTTTGCAGGCGTTTGGGCTGCTGTTGCGGCAACAGCCTGATTTGCAGCAACGGGTTCATCAGCCGTTTTTGCGATCGGTGGCAGGCTGGATTCGGCGGCAGCCGGATTTGAATTCCTGGCCTGCACTCGATTCTGCGCGAAAACAAAAACGCCTAAGGCAATAAATGCCAGCAGGGGAAGTACGATAACGATTTTATTGGCAGCAATCCATTTAAACAATCTCATTTCTTAAAACCTCCATTTCGACAACCGGTATTTCAGTGGTGTTGATCAGCGCATCAAATAAAATTCAATTTTGTTATACCCGACTAAAACGGTCAAGTATATCGCGTTGATTCGTACCCAAAATTATGAGTGGAATCAACAAAAAAAACTTACCTTTCGAAGAAAAAAATGGGGGTTTTGATGATTCCGGGGGAATTTGCCCGCCCCGGCAAATTAATGGAAATAATCAGAAATGCAAATGTTCTCGGGGGTTAATTCAGGTCCAGCCCTGCCGCCTCGGGTTAAAATCGGGAGCTTGCCAGGGGGGATTGCTGGGAGTAATCGTAAGAGACCGTTACCGGCACGTTTTTGCCCGACTCATCTGCAATCATGGAGACGCCCCGGTATGAAAGCAACCGGCGGGTGTCCAAATCGTACTCGGCCTCCACATTGGGCGTAAACAGCCTGAGAAACCAATTGTCGAGTTCAATCCGAATCCGTAAACGGCCTTCTTCAAGCTTGCTTTTGGAAATCCGAATATCAAACTGGTCCATCTGGGCAGGCAACACGAGCTTGGCCGAAATGACCTCTCCCTGCATCAGTCGGTCCAGATTCGTCAGGATAAACTGATGAAATCCCTGACCCACAATCTGATCGGATTCGCGCTCAAGGTATTTCTTTTGGGTATCGGCCTGCGGCGTCTCTTTGCAGTACATCAAAATTCGATTTGACATCACCCTGGCGCCGTCGTGATATCGCAAGCGCTCATCTTTAAAATCGTAGCTGCCAAACTGCGGCCCGTAAGAAAAATCGGATGCCTGCTCACCGATTTTCGTGGCGTCAGCATCATAATAGATCGTTTTTAAAGCCGCAATCCGGTCATTTTCGTACCTGATAATATGCTCCTCCAAATAAACGAGATCACCGTCTGCATTTAACGCTCTGCCGTAAATTCGCTCAACATCAGCGAGCGCGTAAACTGTCGTCAGCAGAAAAATCGCAGCCGCCAAGCAAACCGTTAATAGATTAGATCGATATTGATTCATGATTGCACCATTCCCCGAAATTACGAATTAAATCTCACTGAACCTTAAAAAAAGAAGCCCCGATTAACTTTGAAGCTGCAGATTTAATGTACCACAAAGTGGTACATTAAAATAATTATCAAAGGACAGATGTCAAATTACAAAATGATGATTTAATTGATAACCTTAGCGCTTAACCCGGTTGAAATGGTGGTAATTTATTTCATATGAATGTGCAACATATTACATATATAATTGAAATTATTTAAATTATTGACAAGGCCAGTATAAAATTTTATATTGTCCTGAACTGAATTTCCCCAGAATTGCTGCGGGGTCGCAACAACGATTCACAACCACGTTCCCCAATCATTCAGATTTTCAAGCAACACAAGACCGCGAGTGGAGACAGTTTATTAAACATGCACCACCCGAACACAAAAACAGTCGCCCGCCTGCCAAACAGAAAATTGCTATCAAAAACGAATTCGCATTTGAAACACCCTGCAACAGATCGCCGCTCGGGAAAAGATCGGCGCAGATCGTGCGACACCAGGTATTTTTTGAACGGCGGAATTGAAAGAAGGAGTTGGAGGGAAAGAAGATTCTTATGGTATATGACGGAATAGACCCGCGTTTTTTTGATGATTCTTGAAAAATCAAATGAAAAAAATTCGTGAATTAAATAAACGCCTGAGGGCCGGCAAGAAACCGCCCGTAAAGAAGCCGTCAGATACCGCTTTTGTTGAAAGGCGTTCTGCGACAGGCGATCGGCGCAAAATACATACCTTTATTGCAAATGACAGACGCAGTGGAATTGCTGACAGACGCCAAAATCGCAAAATCGAACCTTAGACGTGCCCGGACGGTATCATCTGTCGTTGCAGGATACCACCCCCTGTGATTTACACCATCGTATCCATTTAGTTATTTTTAACTACATCATGATTACTATAATACTTAAGTATTAGCCATATAGCACTTTAGTATTATGAAAAGCTTACCCCAAAATTAACGACTTCTTTCCATACATTCGAATCCCGTATATTCCGTAAATATCTACCTATCCTTCTGTATATATTCAACATTCATTTATCTTCATGTTTTGGCATATGTCTTGCTCCTTTCACATTGATATTCTGATCTTTATCTTTTTTTCATTTCAGATTAATCGAAATGACTAGATGAATAACAAGATTGCATTCAATTGCGCAATCGTATTTTCTAAACATCTTTATGCCAGAAGAGACGAACAATGACTCGATTTTATGAAAAAAGATCTGATAGCCGCACCGATTTCAAATCGCCCATCATGGTGGAAGATTCGAAAGGTATTATCTATAAAGCCCGAATGGTTAACTACAGTGGAAACGGTTTGTACATTGAAACGGATTGGTTATTGCGACCGGGAACCGAGATTTATATTGAGATGGAACAATCACCCTACGCATCCCATTCATTTGATCTGCCCGAACGGTATCGGGCAGTGATATTATGGCATGCCCGATTGGAAAACTCCTTTTACAGTTATGGCTACGGGGTTAGATATACACCTGCGGTAGATACGCTGATCCCTCAAATCAAAATATTGCAAGAAACAAAAATCAGTGAAGATTTGAGGCGGTATCCGAGGAAGCATTTTTCTAACTCTGTATTTTTCACTTCGCGGAACGGGTACTTTGAAGGCCTGATCAACAACATCAGCAAGAATGGCGTCTTCATCAAAACGCAAGATGATTTTACCGTCGGACAGATGGTCAGGATCGTCATCCCGGGCACAAAAATTGATAACGGTACGATGCTAAAAGGTGAAATTCGGCATCAAAGCAAAAAAGGAATCGGAATTCAGTTTAAACAGCTGTTAAAGGCCAAGTTAGATTCTAACCAGCAAGTCCAAACCAAGTCCGCTTGTGTGGTGACACCCTGAGATATGCATCCGCAAGGCTGAAATAGGGGGGCTCAGAGTATATGATGATGCAAATTCTAAAGATATTTTTATTTCTTTTCCTGCTGTCGGCACAGGTCGATGACGTTAATAGCGCCATATTCCAATTAGACCCCGATGATTTCAGTTCACGGGCTCACAACACCGGAATATATAGCTATGATTTCAGAGTTAATGTCATCGAGCATGACGGGATTCTGATGGATGCCGTTTCCGTCACCCCCCGCAACACGCAAAGACCTGTCGTACCGTTTGACAATGGCGGCCATTTGCTTTTCACCTCGAGAAATGTATTCCTGAATGTCACCAAGGGCATGATCGCAATGAACTTTCCGGCCGCTAAAGGAAGTTTGATCAGATTGGTAGCCGGTGCCGGCAGTCATATTGAATTCGAACCGGATTCCTTTACCATCACTTCCGCTGTTTCTAACCCCAATGCAGTAAAAGCAATTCTTGAGGGTATCGAGTTTGTCATCCTGCCGGGTGAAACGACCCGCTTTATTGAAACGAATATTATACCGGCAAGTGTAAATGTTGCTTTGAACCCAGCCACAGCGGGATTAATTTCGGTCGCCATATTCGGCAGCGCTTACCTGGACGTAAATCATATTAAAATTAACAGTCTGTTGCTCGAAAGCCCTGTCTTAAGGCGGAATGCAAAATCCGAGCGCCCTGCGACCATCGCTCACCTTAATGATGATTCATATCCGGATCTGATGGTTGAGTTTGAAGCGAATAAAAACCCCTTCAACGACAATTTCAGCCATGCCATACTTAAAGGCCGATTGTCCGACGGCACCATAATCAAAAGCATATCTGTATTGGATTTCATATTTTAAACAAACAGGGCGGTAGAGAATCGGGGCTTAACATATCGGGGGAACGCCATCCATTTCAGGGCTTTTTAAGCCTACCGAATTTCAGCGGCTTTTCGGCTGCTGCACTGTCTATCACCAGGTTAGCGCCTTCCATGCGGATGCTGCGGGCTTTTTGCAGGGCAGCGAAAAAACGCGCTTCCTGGTCCATCACCACCGGCGGGCAAATCCGCCGGGTCGAACCGATGGGACCCACTTCGAAAAATTTAAAACCCGAACGAACCGCGGCGAAATAGCGGTTACATCCGCCCCAGCCGACAATCCGATCATTTCCCTGAAACCGTAAGGTCGATTGCACCCGGTCGATCACAGCACTGCCGTCGATTTCCTCCAGCACCCAATCGGTGCTGTTAAACTCCTCGACACCGATGCGCAACCTCTCGGTTTGACTGCAGGCACCGATCAGAAACAAAGCGCAGATGAATAGCACAACCTTGGGCTTCATCGACAGGCCCTCCTTTTTTTGTTTACCATTCGCTGATCAGCCGCCTTTTCACCTCACTCCATTTCGTATCCATATTTTTTACGGCATCAAAAGCGGGATCCAGATGCGGCTCCAGGTACTTTGAAAAAACCTGATCCTGCTTTTTCTTATCGTTTATTCCTCTTCTTTGAAGCGGCCTTCCGGATACCCGCATGATGGATCCAATCGGTACCCCGTATGCGTGATAACGATATGATCGCAGATATCTTCAATGCGGCAATTGGTATATCTTTCCAGTGTCTGCTTTAGGTATTCATGTTCCTTGACTGCCACGTTCGGCGCCTTTGCCTCCGATGCACTGAGCAATTCGGTGAAATTGAGTATCATCCGCCCATCACGGATCATTTGCTACCCTTGAGCATCTTTGTCTACCACAGGCGAGGGTAATAAATCAATTCGGCGATAAGTAGAAGCCATCTCAGGACAGATGCGCAAGCTTTTCAAGTTCCTGATCATAGTGATCGATGAGATTCTCCCAGGCAAACCGGCTCATTTGCTCTGACAGGTCGCCGCGAAGCTTTTCAAACTCGGGATAATTCGCAATCAGCCGGCTAAGCTTGTCCACCAGGTCGCCCGGATCCTTGTACAACACCTGAGGATGGAAACGCTGCGGAATGATTTCCGGGTATGCGAGCCCGGCAGGCAGCAGCGGCACACAGCCGTAACGGACTGCCTCGATTACGGCAATTCCAAAGTTTTCCTGCCGGGCGGTACTGATCACAATCGATCCGCGTTTGAGCCACTTAATATATTCCGCCCGTGATTCCACATAGCCGTATTGAACGATCCGCTCCCCGTAGCGATCGCGTGCACCCAGAAACGCTTTGGGAATCGCCTGATAGTTTTCGCCAAGCAGCGCAAGGCGAAACGCTGCCCCGTTTTCCAGCAGCGCATCCAGGGCCTGAAAAAAATCATCCGGATTTTTGTCAAACTCCCAGCGGTGGTTCCAGATAATCAGGGGCGGAACCTCCCGGGAAAATTCAGCAGTGGATAACACCTGCGCAGGGAAGCGGCAGCCGGGATAGAGAAGGCCGGCTTTTGAGCGGATGGCTTCCACCACCCAATTGGGCCGATACTCCGGCATCATCTTTAAAAAGTCCGGCAATTTTGAAAAAAAAGCATCGCTGTGGGTCCGGGAATTAAACAAAACCCGTTCCGCCGCAAGGGCCGTCGTTATATCCGTAAAACCGAATTGATAGTCCATGTGCTCGCCGGGTGCCAGGGGATAGGTGAGCTGTGTTTCGTGAAAATAAACCAGAGCCGGGGGGCATTGGCCCTTTGAAAGTACCTTGTAATCCGACAGGCTCATCAAGCCGGTTGTAATCAAACCGTCATAGCCTTTTAGGGAAGTGATTTTTTTTACAAAATAAAGCGCCGCTCCCCGCATGCGCCATTTCCAGAAACGGGCGGGCATGGTTACCAGATCAATACGGTATTTTGAATGGGAAACCAGCCCCCTGGCAAATTCCCGATGTGACCCGCCAAAAAAAGATTCCAGGAACAGAAATT
>JBFFCW010000199.1:0-7168 GCA_041559695.1 Desulfobacterales bacterium | reverse complement strand
GATGTCCTGGTTGGCCAGCGTATCGACGATATCGCGTACCGAAACGGATCCGTACAGGCGGTCTTCTTCGCTAACTTTAGCTGCAATTTTACAGACCACTCCTTCGAGCCGCTGGGCCATTTCTTCGGCCAGTTTGCGCTCTTTGGCGATCTGGAGTTCAAATTTGGCGCTTTCCTGCGCGAGTATTTTGCGATTTTGAGGAGTGGCGACAACCGCCTTGTCCTGCGGCAAGAGGTAATTGCGGGCATAACCGTCTGCCACACGGACTTCAGTGCCAATAATACCGAGGGAATCAATCGTTTCTTTCAAAATGATTTTCATATGTTAACCTCCATGTGAGGCATCGGTTCTAATCCGTTGTTGATGGTTCAATGCAAGTCTACGGATCCGACATAGGGCAGCAAAGCAATGGTCCGTGCGCGTTTGATGGCATGCGTCAGGGTACGTTGATGCTTTGCGCAACAACCGGATATCCGTCTGGGAATAATTTTTCCGCGCTCGGTAATAAAATATTTCAGTGCTTTGGGATCTTTGTAATTAATTGCCAGGCTTGTATCTGCACAAAAACGGCAAACTTTACGCCGGTGATAGATGCGTTTTTTTCTTTTTGGCCTTCGGTTTGTATGACGGGCGTTGGCAACCATTTTATTTTTTCTCCTCTTCAGTTTCTGTTGGGGCGGCTTCGCTTTGACTGACCTTGGATTCAGGTGTCTGTCCCTCTTCAGTTTCAGCCGGTTCTTCCGAAGGCGTCGGCGCTGCGGCAGCCTCGGTTTGCGCTTCAGCCGGTTCTTCCGAAGGCGTCGGTGCTGCGGCAGCCTCGGTTTGGGCTTCAGCCGGTTCTTCCGAAGGCGTCGGTGCTGCGGCAGCTTCGGTTTGGGCTTCAGCCGCTTCTTCCGAAGGCGTCGGCGCTGCGGCAGCCTCGGTTTGGGCTTCAGCCGGTTCTTCCGAAGGCGTCGGTGCTGCGGCAGCTTCAGTTTGGGCTTCAGCCGCTTCTTCCGAAGGCGTCGGTGCTGCGGCAGCCTCAGTTTGGGCTTCAGCCGCTTCTTCCGAAGGCGTCGGCGCTGCGGCAGCCTCGGCTTTTTCTTTAGCCTTTTCGGCTTTGCTTTGAGCTGCGGCGATTTCTTCTTTAATTTTTTCGATATCCGCAGTCTTATCGAGCAAGACCGTCATATATTTCAGCACACGGTCGTCAATACGAAAAAACCGCTCCATTTCGTTTACCACCGCCCCGGTTGCACAGAAATCGAATCGGATGTAATAACCGCGGTCTTTCTTTTTTATTTCATAGGCAAGTTTTCGGGCACCCCATTCTTCGGTTAATGCCAGGTATCCGTCCCCCTGTTTCACAACATCGCCAACCCTTTGCAATACTGGATCTCTTTGTTCAGCGGATAGATCCGGGTCCGCAATGATAATTGTTTCGTATCGTCTCATAAAACCTCCTTGTGGCTGATAAAGCCCTGGTTTAATCCAGAGCAAGGAATGTAATGCCGTTGTTTGGCATTCATATTGAAAACTAATTTTCTAACATTATTAAAAATAAGGTGTCAAGCCGAATTTCGGCTAAACGTTATATTATTTTTAAAAGCCGATTTAATACTTGTCTCTAAGCCGATTTTTATACTATTTTTGGTCCTCAGGCCAAGATAAACCATAGGAAGTGAAACCAATGATCGACGAAGCCACACTGCAGCATTTCATTCTGGGTATGATGATGGCATTGTCATATCCAACATTTAAGCGCTTCAAATACCCTTATTTGGGCCTGATACTGATCCATCCCTTTATCATCGAAGGCGTTCAGTTTTTCATGCCGGATCGGACACCGGATACAGCGGATGTTCTTATCGGATTGGTTGGGACCCTTCTGGGTTTCTGCCTGGTCTAAAAAAAGCTTTCAGGGCTAACTTCCCGAAAGCTTTTTTGTTTTGGTGGGCCACATAGGAATCGAACCTATAACCTACTGATTAAGAGTCAGGTGCTCTGCCTAGTTGAGCTAGTGGCCCTTAGTCGCTTATATCAATGATCGGAAAAGCTTGGTAACAAGTTTGTCGCTGGATGTCAATTTTTTTTTTAGACAGGATTAACCGGATCGATAACGTATAAATCATTTCATTTTGATCTGTTAAACAAAATTCAAATAACCCATCACCTATAACGAATAACAAGAGGCCTGATTGAGGCCTTTTATTTCCGCCAGGGAGGGCGCTCTCTTTTTCGTTTTTGTTTTTTTATCCGCTTCTTTTTCCCTTTCCAATCGTGTTCCTTTTGTTTTGACTTCCCACCGAAGGTCTGTTGATTGCCGGCGTAATTCAAATCGATCAGAAAGCTGCCCGCGGCTTCGGGTTGTTTGGCGCTATGGGTTTGCGCCTGTTTTAATTTTTCGGGCTTTTCCTTCGGCAATGCCGGCCCGCTAAAACAGGCTGGTGGTATGAAGGCCGCCTGAAAAAGCAACCCGCCGGCTTGATAAAACCGAACGCCATTATCAAGGGATTTTTGCACGTGGACTGTGAGGATTACCGGCTGCGGGTCACTTCGTTTTCCCATTCTTTCGGCTAAATCCCGTTTGGAGGATAAAATAACCTGATGATACCCACTCGGAATAATACCCTTGTCCGTCACGAAGGGGTAGGCTTTCCGGCGGACGTAGGTGTATAAGAGCTTGGGCAGGTCACGGGCCACATCCGGCCGGGGGAGAAGATCTCTATGTTTTGCACGGATACGGTTGTCGGCAATCTCAAAAGGCGGCTCCGCGATGCTGTAAAGGATTTCATTCAGGTGAGACCGGCGCACATACCTGAAACCTTTTTCTTCGTTGAGCGCCTTTAAGAATTCCTTGATTTTAATATAACCCTCCGGATCGATGACCAACCCGAATTCATCCGGCCGTCGTTCAAGGATATAGGCGATGAATTTGGCAAGTATTTGGGTCGATTTTGTCTTTTTCATTTCATGCTATGGTGAGCCGGTTGCGCCCGTTGAGCCCGTTGAAATCGGAAAAAATGTCTGATTTTATTTTATTACGGGTCAACCGGCTCAACCGGCAAACCGTATCTTTTGCCCTGCTTGACCTTGCACCTGCTATTTGATATTTTCCATAAACATCAGAAATGTCAACTGTTTTTCAAATGAAAGGATGGCATGCCAATGAACCTGTCGACGTCTTTAGAATTGTTTGATCGCGCTGTGAATTTAATCCCCGGTGGTGTCAACAGCCCTGTGCGGGCCTGCAAATCGGTCGGGGCCGAACCCATTTTCATCGATCGCGCCGAAGGCTGTTTGATTTTCGATGCGGATGGCAATCGCTATATTGATTACATCGGCTCCTGGGGCCCCCTGATCCTTGGGCACCGGCACCCGGCGGTCATGGACGCCATCGTATCTGTGCTCGAACGCGGAACCAGCTTCGGGGCACCGATTGATCTGGAAGTGCAGCTGGCGGAAATGGTGATTGAGGCGGTGCCGTCCGTTGAAATGGTGCGTATGGTGAATTCAGGAACCGAAGCCACCATGAGCGCCGTGCGGCTGGCGCGAGGTGCAACCCAGCGGGATATCGTTATAAAATTTGATGGCTGTTATCATGGGCACGCGGACACCCTATTGGTGGCGGCCGGCTCCGGCGTGGCCACCCTGGGTATTCCCGGCAGTCCGGGCGTACCTGAATCGATTGCCCGGCACACGTTATCACTGCCTTACAATGACATGGAATGCCTTAATGAAGTTATGAAAAAACAGGGGGATTCTGTGGCCTGTATTGTCGTCGAGCCGATTGCCGGCAATATGGGATTGGTGCCTCCTGAAAAAGGTTTCTTGGAAACGCTCAGGGAGCTGGCCGACCGGTTCGGCGCCATCCTAATTTTTGATGAAGTTATGACGGGTTTTCGGGTCGCCTATGGCGGTGCTCAGGATTTGTTTGGGGTGTATCCGGATCTGACCTGTTTTGGTAAAATCATTGGAGGCGGACTGCCGGTGGGCGCCTATGGGGGCAAACTCGATCTGATGTCCAAAGTCGCACCGCAAGGATCCGTGTATCAGGCGGGAACGTTATCCGGCAATCCGGTGGCCATGGCAGCCGGTATTGCGACCCTTGAACAACTCCAAAAAGACGACGTTTACGGGGCCCTGGATGAAAAAGCAGATCGCCTCTTATCGGGGCTGGAGCAGGCCGCTAAAAAGTCAGCCATACCGGCACAGGCCAAACGTGTTGGTTCTATGCTCGGTTTCTTTTTCAACGAAAAAGAAGTTAAAAATTTTGATGATGCCAAAACCTGTGATCTGGCTAGATTCTCTGGATTTTACAATGGGCTGCGCCAAAAGGGCATCTATATCGCTCCGTCTCAGTTTGAAGTGCTATTTATCTCCATTGCTCACGACACCGAACACATTGATCTAACAATCCAGGCGGCTGAAGAGGTATTGGATCAACTCAAAACCAAATGAGCTAAAATTAAAATTGATCTAAAATGCCTAAAATTATTGCTTCGCTCTCACAGCATAGGCACTCCCGCAACGCCAGCACTTGCGCAGCGTGTGCGCCGCGCGGCGCTGCATCTTTTATTGATATGATCGTTTGACCCGGTCGTTGGACCGAAGGGCTCAAGACGGATTGAATTCCTCAATTTTAGGCATTTTAGCTCATTTTAGACATTTTAGGCACTTCAAATAACGAGAGGAGCGCACAATGGAAGATGTCGTTTCTCAGGAAAAACTGCTGGAGAAGTATCTAAAGGAAAATAAAAAAGCGCTAGCGGTTAAATTGCTGTTTGACTTGATCGCAACGCATGCCCAGGCGAATCATTTTTCAAAGGCAGACGCATTGCGGGAAAAGCTTTTTGAAGTGGATCCCATGGCGTTACATGAGATTGTGAAGTCTGCCGAAATTTTAGAGATTGCCAAAATCGCCGCCATCGATCAGGTCCATCGGCAGGTCTGGTCGCAGCTCTATGCTAAATTGACAAAAGAAGAAACAATTGCCTTTTATTACGGCACGAAATCAGCCAGCTACCAAACCGAGCAGGTTATTTTTCGGCAGGGTGAGATCAATTCGAATTTATATTTTATAAATGCCGGTGAGATAAAGATGTTTTATCATAAAGACAAATCCGGCATCTTTCTGAAAACCCTGGGTCCCGGTGATATTGCTGGCGATGACACTTTTTTTACCCATTCAACCTGTACCAAATCCATCACCGCCCATTCAGCAGTCAAATTAAGTTTTTTGGAAAAAACGGTTCTACAAACCTGGCAAACCGAGGCTCCCAACCTGGCGAATAAACTGCAGGACTATTGTGCCCAACGGGAACCGATAAAAGCGCTGCTGCAAAAAAAAGAACTCGAACGCCGGGTACACCAGCGATATGCCTTGTCCGGCAAAGCAATTGTTCGAATTATGGATAGACGCGGAATGAAGGGTTTTAAAGGCGATCTTTCCGATATTTCCGCCAGCGGGATATCGGTTATTATGAATACCTCTGCAAAATCGGCCGAATTACTGCTGGGTTGCCGTCTCAATATAAAATTTTCGCGGCCCGAGGCCATCCCTGAAATAAAAATCGATCAAAACGGCAGAATTGTCGGCATCCACAGCCAGATGTTCAATGAATATTTGATAAATGTAAAATGGGATAAGCCGCTGGATAACGCCACTTTTGAAAGAATTAAATTGATGGGTTAATAGCATCAAATATATTGATTTATATGCAAATATTTGCCATAATATAATGAATGCGATAGGCCAGCTCGGGGGGATTTTGTTTAACGGGCGCCAGCCCGCGCCATAGCTTAATGGTTAATGGCTCTTGCGCGTATCGACGGTCGGTTTGGGAATGAAGGCATTACCGATGAATGGGTTGCCGTCATCGGATGACACCGAACCAGAGGCCGGATTGAACCGGGTGGAGAAATGGAGCCGAAAGAAACTATGGCCAATGTAAACCCCCAAAAAAAAGTCAAGCCCCACCAACCGCATTTCCTGCATGCCGATCAGATTGCCCTGATCGCCTCCATGCTTGATCATTTTGACGGTCTCGCCATCGCTACCGATGGCAACGGCCGGATTGTTTATGGCAACCGCTCCGCGTTGCAATTATCCGGCTTTAACCGATCTGAAATAAAAGGGAGCTCTCTTGAAAAGTTATTTAACCTGACGGCAAAGCAGCAAACAACAATCAAACAATGTTTTGACGGAAAAACCGCCACCAGTTTCGAAACCACGGCCAAAACAAAGTCGGGAGCAACCTTTGCGGTTCAGCTCAAGGTGGCACCGTTGAAACTCGCAGCGGAAGATTGCGGTTTGGCGGTTTTTGCAGTTGACGTTTCCGGGTTCAAACGCACCATAGAAGAACAGTCACGACTGGTTACCGCAGTTGAAAATGCGGCCGAATCCATTATCGTCACCGATCCGGCAGGTAAAATCGAATATGTCAACCCCGCTTTTGAAAAAATAACCGGGTATGCGCGCGATGAAGTCATTGGCAGCGACATCGGGCTGCTGGACAGCGGACAGAAATCGAAAACATTTTTCAGCTCTATTATCGACACCCTGCAACGGGGAGAAATCTGGCAGGGACGGCTGGTTAATAAGCGCAGCGATCACTCGTTATACGAAACCGAAGCGACGGTATCGCCCATAAAAAACAAAGCCGGGGAGATCACCAATTATGTTAGCGTCCAGCGTGATGTTTCCCATGAAGTCCGACTGGAGCGGCAGCTGCGCCAGGCTCAAAAAATGGAAGCCATCGGCACTTTAGCCGGTGGTATCGCCCATGATTTTAACAATCTTCTTATGGGCATCCAGGGTAACATTTCGCTGTCGCTACTCGATATCGAGGCGGATTCGCCGTTTGTTAAAAACCTAAATAAGATCGAGCAATACATTCAAAATGGTGTGGATCTAACGAAACAGCTTTTAGGATTTGCCAGGGGGGGCAAATATGAAATCAGCCTGCTCAATCTCAACGAACTGCTTGAAGAGCAGAATCTTATGTTCAGCCGCACCAACAAGGAAATTATCTTCAAGAATAAATTCAAGCCGGATCTTTGGAGGGTCGAGGCTGATCGAGGTCAGATCGAACAGGTGTTGATGAATCTTTATTTAAATGCCTTGCAGGCCATGCCGGATGGCGGGACCCTGACAACGCGAACGGCTAACGTTACGATTGATGAAGAT